>NZ_JAIJYL010000042.1:0-25150 GCF_019753495.1 Klebsiella sp. TF21-TM
CCCCCACCCCCGGTGTGTGGGGCATCCCCCCCCAACCCCCGCTTGGGGGGATCTCCTTCCACCCCCTCCCCACCCCCACAGCCTCCCCCCCGCACGGAAAGAGAGCCGCTTTCCAGATTCCTCTTCCCTCCCCTTCCGCCATCGGCTTCTATACTTACCCGTTTACGTTGCAACGGAGGTGCCCATGCCGTGGATCCTGCTTTTGCTCGCTGCGCTGTTTACTCCCCCGCTTTCCGCCGCCGCCCTGCCCGGCGTGCCGACCGCTAATGCCGATAAAACCAGCGCCAGCGAACCCGATGTAGAACAGAAAAGAGCGGCCTATGCCGCGCTGGCCGACGTGCTGGCCAACGACTCCGCCCGCCAGGAGCTCATTGACCAGCTGCGTAAAGCGGCCGCCACGCCGCCGCCCGACAGCACCCCGACGCTGACGCCGCCGGCGGTGAAAGAAGAGACCACGGTGCTGGAGAACGTCACGCAGATCAGCCGGGAATATGGCGATGAGTTCTCATCGCGCTTCTCCCAGCTGTGGCGCAATATTACCGGCTCGCCGCATAAGCCCTTTAATCCGCAAACCTTTACCAGCGCCGCCTGGCATTTTTTACTGCTGGCCGGGCTGGTGTTTGCCTTCTGGTGGCTGGTACGCCTCGCGGCGCTGCCGCTGTATCGTAAAATGGGCGAATGGGGACGGCATAAAAACCGCGATCGCGGAAACTGGCTCCAGCTGCCGTTGACCATCGCCGGGGCGTTTATCATCGATCTGCTGCTGCTGGCGCTGACCCTGTTTATCGGTCAGCTGTTGAGCGATCGCCTGAATGGCGACAACCCTACTATCGCCTTCCAGCAGAGCCTTTTCCTCAACGCCTTCGCGCTGATCGAATTCTTTAAAGCCATCCTGCGGCTCATTTTCTGCCCGCGCATCCCGGCGCTCAGGCCCTTTAACCTCAGCGACGAGGCCGCCTCCTACTGGAGCCTGCGCCTGAGCGCCCTCAGCAGCCTGATCGGCTACGGCCTGATCGTCGCGGTGCCGATTATCTCCAACCAGGTGAATGTTCAGGTCGGCGCGCTGGCTAACGTCGTCATCATGCTGTGCATTACGCTGTGGGCGCTGTATCTGATTTTCCATAACAAAGCGGTGATTACGCAGGGGCTGATCCATCTGGCTGACCGCTCGCTCTCCTTCTTTAGCCTGTTTATCCGCGCCTTCGCCCTGGTCTGGCACTGGCTGGCCTGCGCCTACTTTGTGGTGCTCTTTTTCTTTTCCCTGTTCGACCCAGGCAACAGCCTGAAATTTATGATGGGCGCCACCCTGCGCAGCCTGGCGATTATCGGCGGCGCGGCGCTGGTGTCCGGCATTCTGTCGCGCTGGATAGCCAAAACCATCACCCTCTCCCCTGCCACTCAGCGCAACTATCCTGAGCTGCAAAAGCGGTTGAACGGCTGGATCTCCGCGTCGCTGAAGGCAGCGCGTATTCTCACCGTCTGCGTCGCCATCATGCTGCTCCTGAGCGCCTGGGGGCTGTTTGACTTCCGCGAATGGCTGCACAACGATGCCGGGCAAAAAACGGTGGATGTGCTGATCCGTATCGCCCTTATCCTCTTCTTCTCCGCTATCGGCTGGACGGTGCTGGCCAGCCTGATCGAAAACCGGCTGGCCTCGGATATCCATGGCCGCCCGCTGCCCAGCGCGCGGGCCAGGACGCTGCTGACGCTGTTTCGCAACGCGCTGGCGGTGGTGATCAGCACCATCACGGTGATGATTTTGCTCTCGGAGATTGGGGTCAATATCGCGCCGCTGCTGGCGGGCGCCGGGGCGTTGGGGCTGGCCATCTCGTTTGGCGCGCAAACCCTGGTCAAAGACATTATCACCGGCATTTTTATCCAGTTTGAGAACGGGATGAATACCGGCGATCTGGTCACCATCGGTCCCTTGACCGGCACGGTGGAACGGATGTCGATTCGCTCAGTGGGGGTGCGCCAGGATACCGGCGCTTATCACATTATCCCCTGGTCCTCGATCACCACCTTTGCCAACTTCGTGCGCGGCATTGGCTCGGTGGTGGCCAACTATGACGTCGACCGCCATGAGGATCTGGATAAAGCCAGTCAGGCGCTGAAGGCGGCGGTGGACGATCTGCTGGCCCAGGAGGAGATCCGCGGCCTGATCATTGGCGAACCGTCGTTCGCCGGGCTGGTGGGACTGAGCAATACCGCCTTTACGCTGCGCGTCAGCTTCACCACCCTGCCGCTGAAGCAGTGGACGGTGCGTTTTGCCCTCGACACCCAGGTGAAAAAGCACTTCGACCGCGCCGGGGTTCGCGCCCCGGTACAAACCTGGCAGCAGCTGCCGATGCCGGGCGCCGACAGCCCGGCCGCGGAGTAGTTAGAACGGACGGCGGCGTTTGGCGTCGTCCATAAAGCTCCAGGCGATAAAGCGGCTCTGCTTTTGCCCCTGGGCCATCTCTTTTTTCACCACTTTCACTGCCCCGACCTCGGTCAGCAGGCGGTAGAGCGGCGGCAGATTGTCGCCGCGCGACACCAGCGAGGTAAACCATTTCACCTGGCGGGCGAAGGCCTGACTTTCGCGGATCATCTGCGAGATAAAGGCCACTTCGCCCCCTTCGCACCACAGCTCCTGCTGCTGACCGCCAAAGTTAAGCCCGCTGTCGGCGCCGAGTCCGAGATTGCGGCGCTTGCGCTCACCGCCCGCCCGGGCGCTCTCTGCGGAGTCATGGAACGGCGGATTACACAGCGTGGCGTCATAGGTCTCGTTTTTGTGGATCACGCCGTGGAAGATAGCCTGGCTCTCTTTTTGCCGACGCAGACGGATCTGCCGGGTCAATCCCGGGTTGCCATTGACAATCGCCTGCGCGCTGGCGAAGGCTTCCGGGCTGATTTCGCTGCCGGTAAAGCGCCAGCCGTACTCGTGAACGCCGATCAGGGGATAAATGAGGTTGGCGCCGGTGCCAATATCGAGGATCGTGGCTTGCTTCGGCACTTCGCCGCTGTCCCCGGCCAGCAGATCCGCCAGATGATGAATATAATCGGCCCGCCCCGGCACCGGCGGACAGAGAAAACCATCAGGAATGTCCCAGTGTTTGACCGCGTAGAAATGCGCCAGCAGCGCTTTATTCAACGCCTTTACCGCCTGCGGATTGGCAAAATCAATGGTCTGCTCACCCAGCGGATTGAGCGTAATGTATCCCTGCAGGTCAGGATGCGCCTGGCAGAGCGCGGGCAGGTCGTAGCGTTGATGGTGGCGGTTACGCGGGTGTAACCCCGGTTTCTGGGCTTTCATGACAATCTCCTTTGAACAGCCGCGTAAGATACCCGTTGACGGCCGCTCGGTAAATAAGGGAGTCTGGATATCTCCTTTATCCGTGACAGGTGCAGCATGTACTTTTATCAACCTTCGCAGGGCCACGGCCTGCCGCATGACCCGCTCAACGCAATAATCGGGCCTCGCCCGATAGGCTGGATCGCCTCGCAGGACGCCGAGGGCCAGCGTAATCTGGCGCCATACAGCTTTTTTAACTGTTTTAACTATCGCCCGCCGATCATTGGTTTCGCCAGCAGCGGCTGGAAAGACAGCGTGCGAAATATCGTCGAAACGAAGGAGTTCGTCTGGAACCTGGCGACGCGCCCGCTGGCCGCCGCGATGAACGAAACCTCCGCCTCGATCCCGCACCATGAGGATGAATTCGTGCGCGCCGGACTCACCGCCGCCGCCAGCCGCCTGGTCAAGGCCCCCCGGGTGGCGGAGAGCCCGGTGAACTTTGAGTGCCGCCTGTCGCAATGTATTCAGCTCACCACCGCCGACGGCAACCTTGTCGATACATGGCTGGTGCTCGGCGAAGTGGTCGCCGTGCATATCGATGAATCACTGCTGGAGAACGGCATCTATCAAACCGCCCGCGCTCAGCCGATCCTGCGTGCCGGGGGGCCAAGCGCCTATTACAGTATTGATGACAGCCTGCGTTTTGACATGATCCGCCCGGATGCCCGCTAAATAATATCCCTGGCGCGGGGACCGCTACTCTGCGCCGGCTGCGGGCTAAACGCCTTGTTTTTGCATAAAAAATTCCCTATCGCGCGGTCTGGAAAGGCCTACACTTAAGCTATGTCCCATGCTGTTTATGAGGATATGCTGATGAAAATCACCTCGCTGCTGTTTGCCGCTGCGCTTGCCGCTCATGCCGACGCGGCCTCTTCCCTGCCGCCGCCCCCCGTACTGCCCTATGACGGGCCGCTGCGTCCTGTCGGCACCGTCTCCGCCTCCGGGGCCCGCACCCTTGACGACCTGGTGGCCGCCCTCGCGGATAAGGCCCACCGTCGTGGGGCGATAGCCTGGCGGGTCAATGCCGCCAGCAGCGGTAACCGGCTGTACGGTTCAGCTATAATTTATCAATAATCTTTTTACAGGAGGCAGACAATGGCATCAGGTTGGGCAGGCGACGGCGCCGTACAGGATCAGATCGACAGCACCATTGACGATGCGGTGGCTCGCGCCCGCCGCGAGCTTCCGCACGGCGAAAGCAACAAATTTTGTGATGAATGCGGAGAGCCGATTCCGGAGGCGCGCCGACAGGCGATACCCGGGGTGAGATACTGCGTGAAGTGCCAGCAGGAGAAAGATTTACATAACAATACATTTTCAGGATATAATCGTCGTGGTTCCAAGGATAGCCAGCTACGCTGACCTTCCTTTACCGTTCATGACAGCCTTTCGCATTATCTTTTCGCGCACACTTTTTGGCGATAAATGTCGCAATATGTGCCCTTAAGCGTGCCGGTCTCCCTCGCTCCGCCATCAGACAAAAAGAATGAGAAATAATTTATTAATAATCAGTAAATTATTAATCATTCAAAAAATTAGATGAAGACTGTGAATTTCCTTCGATTTTATCTCCCGCAAAAAAGCGTGATACTTATCACATCGACGGAACATCGTCCCCTGAACAGAACAACCTGCGAGAGATTAACTATGAAAAACATCAAATATGCTGCCGCTGCCATCGCTCTGACCGCCCTTTCCTTCGGCGCCTTTGCCGCCGAACCGGTTACCCCCGCTCAGGCTGAAAGCATGAATAAGATCGGCGTGGTGTCTGCGCAAGGCGCAACCACGTTAGATGGTCTGGAAGCGAAACTGGCTGCTAAAGCCGAAGCCGCTGGCGCAACCGGCTATAGCATCACTTCCGCTAACACCAACAACAAACTGAGCGGTACCGCGGTTATCTATAAATAATCGCAGCTCAACCCTGTAAGCCACTGAATTAACCCTGAAAAGACCTTTAATACCCTTGCCTTGCCCGTCCGAGCCACCGGACGGGCTTTTTTTTATTCTGCCGAGCCAATCACCAGCAGTCGTTGACGCGGCTGAGCCCCTGCTCCAGGGTTGAGACCTCCCCGCAGGCCAGCAGACAGCAGGCAAGCTGGATCTTCAGCGAGTGGGGTACCGGTTCGACGCCGGCGACGCAGCGTTCGATCCAGCGCGCGGTCACTTCGGGATCTTTCGAGGCTGGCAGAATGACTTCCTCCGCCGCGGCCTCGGTCTGACGGTCGCACAGCGCCCGCACGCCCTGGTCATCGATCAGGCTGATCTGCGGGCAGCGCTGCGGGTTGGCGTACACTTCGCCTTCGGTACCGTGCATCAGCAGCGCGCGGCCACCGGTCTCGCGAAAGAAGCTCGCCACCCTGGGAACATATTCCGGATGCGATACGCTGGAGAGACGTAACGCCTCCCCTTCGCCAAACGGCGTGGCCAGTTTGGCCAACGTATGGGCGCTGTTGCGCACGCCCATCCGCCAGCGCATCGCCAGCTGTTTCTCCAGCGGCGGGCAGAAGGCGCCCACCGGGATATATACCGGTTCATGCCCCTCCAGCTGCGCCTGAGCCTGGCCGGCATGCCGGGTAGCCGGAATGTCCAGCAGGGTAAAAATGGTCTCGGTCAGCACCCGGGTCGGATCGTGACTGACGCCGTGAACCACGACCGGAAACCCTAGCTTGTGCAGGAGCATCGCCAGCAGCGGCGTCAGGTTCGCCTGCTTGCGCGCGCCGTTGTAGCTGGGGATAACGATCGGCATCGGCTTGCCTGCCGGCGGGGTCAGGCGCAGAGTATGCTGCTGCATCGCGGCGTAAAAGCCTTTCATCTCCGCTTCGCCTTCGCCTTTGATGCGCAGGGCGATTAATATTCCCCCCAGCTCCAGCTCCGGCACCTCGCCGTTCAGCATCCGCGCGTAGAGCGCACGGGCGGTCTCTTCATCCAGGTCGCGGGCATGATTCTTACCGCGGCCCACCTCTTTTATAATTTTGCTGTACTCCATGGCTCCCCCTGTTGCGTCACGCGCCGGCGTCAACGACGTTTGCGGCCTGTCTGTTTTGCTGTCTGTTTTGCTTTACGTTTTACTATAACCTCCGGGACGCCCGGCTGCTCTATGGGAAAAACAGGTAACGCGTTCAGTAGACGCGCGCCGTAGTTTTTGGTCAACAGACGCTTATCGTAAATCACCACCTCTCCCCAGCAGTGATGGCTACGGATCAGACGCCCCACCTGCTGAATAAGATTAAAGGAGGCGCTGGGCAAACTCTGTACCTCGAAGGGATAACGATTGAGGCTTTTCAGCCATTCGCCTTCGGTGATCACTACCGGGCTGTCGATGGGCGGAAAGGCGATTTTATGGATATGCACCTGGCTTAACAGATCGCCTTTTAAATCGAGACCTTCGGCAAAGGACTGCAGGCCCACCAGCACGCTGCGCTCGCCGCTTTCCACCCGTTTGCGATGCAGCTCCACCAGCCGGTAGCGCGGCTGGTCGCCCTGCACCAGCAGCATCAGGCGCAGATCGGTCACATGCTCCAGGAAGCGATTCATCGCTCGCCCGCTGGCGAACAGCACCAGCATCCCGAGATGTTTCTTGCTCTCCACCTGCTGGCGAAAATAGGCCGCCATCTCGGCGATGTGCTGCTCTTCGTTATCCATCAGCGGTTCATAGCGCATTTGAGGAATAATAATTTTCCCCTGCTCTACGTGGTTGAACGGCGAATCCAGCGCCACGAAGCGGTCGCCCGCTTTCTCCTTCAGGCCGCTCATCTCCTGCAGGCGCGAGAAGCTGTTTAGAGAGCGCAGCGTCGCTGACGTCACCACGATATGCGGCACGCTGCGCCACAGCAGTCGTTCAAGCTGATCGCTGACACGGATGCCGACGCAGTGGAACCAGACGTGGATCTGGCCGTCGCGCACCACCCGCGTCGCCCATTTGGTCACCGGCGCGCCAGAGGACTGCGCCAGCGACGCCAGACGCCACAGCTTGCTTTGGCTTTCAAACATGCCGAGGGCGCGGTTCATCTGCAGCAGCACCCGATGCAGGCGCACCACGTCATGGCTGCCGGTCTTTTCGCTGAGATCGTTAAGGAACAGCTCCGCCAGCCCGCGCAGCGTCTCGGTGAGCTTCGCCAGCCGCTGGCAGATCTCCATCACCTCCTGCGGCAGTTCGCCCATCGGGAAGCGATGCTCCGCGTCCTGACCGGCGGGCATATAGAGATTGAGAATATTATTCAACGACGCAATCAGCTCGAACAGCTCTTCGCAATGGCCGGCGAGCCGCTCCGCATTGGCCAGCGGCGGCGTGGTTTTCGGGCGGAACTGCTCCATGCAGGTAGCCACCAGCTTGCAGAACAGATCCAGCTGCAGGCGAAACCAGGGGGCGGTGATCTCGGCGCTCATCTCCAGCGCGTCGCGGGCGACGTCCGGCAGATGATGGCCTTCATCGAGGACCAGCAGCAGGTTTTTCGGCTCCGGCAGCACCGCCTCGCTCTCCATCGCCGCCATCACCAGCGCATGGTTGGCCACCACCACTTCCGCCTCCTGAATTTCCCGCCGCGCCACAAAGAACGGACACTCCCGATAGTAGTGGCAGTTGCGGTTCAGGCAGCTGGCCTTATCGGTGCTCAGCCGGCTCCACAGCCCATCGTCGATGGCTTTGTCGGTATGGTCGCGCAGGCCGTCCCAGCGGTAGCTGTCGAGATCCTGCTTCAGCGTCGCGCACAGCTTCTGCTCGGCCTGGTTGTTCGGGGTGAGATCGTCGTCGAGGAAGGCCAGCAGATCCTGCTGCGTCGGCTCGGTGCTGGCCAGCGCCGTCAGATTGCGCGGGCAGACGTAGCGTCCGCGACCGAAGGCGGCGGTGAAGCGCAGGTCGGGGATAATCTTGCGCAGCAGCGGCAGGTCTTTACTGTAGATTTGATCCTGCAGGGCGACGTTGGCGGTGCTGACCACCAGCGTTTTTTGTTCCTCACGGGCGATGGCAATGCCGGGGATCAGATATGACAGCGTTTTACCAACGCCGGTCGGCGCTTCGATAGCCAGATGCCGGCCCTCATCCCCGGCGAGGGTTTTCGCCACATCAGCGATCATCTGCCGCTGCGGGGGGCGGGGAATAAAGTCCGGGATCTGTTCCTGAAGCGCCTTATACCAGGCGGCGATTTGCGCTTTCAGCGCAGCGGTCAAAGCCATGAGAAAACCTGAATACTGTATAAACAGCCACTATTGTGCCATTTTTGCCCGCCCGGAGGTATTGCTTTCTGCTCAGTGTGGAAGCGTGCTCGACAAATAGTGTAATGGAAAGAAAAAGGCCCGCCGCCGCGTAGCGGACAGACGGGCCTGAGCCGTGCTTAACCGCATTCTCGCGGTCCGGGCATCAGCCTGTTATTCGCCAGCCGGTTTACGCGGGCGACGGCGGCGCGGCGGTTTGCCGTCCTGAGTGCGCGCTTTCGGCGCCTCGCCGTCCTGACGACGCGGGGCGCTGCTCTGGCTGCGCGGCTGTCCGCTGCGCCCCTGGCCCTGGCCGCCGCGTCCCTGACCACGACCGCCGCCGCGCTGCTGGCGACCGTTCTGGATAGGTTCGGCTTTAATAGACGGATCCGGCTCATAGCCGGCAATCGCGATGCGCGGGATCTCTTTCTTCAGCAGGCGCTCGATATCGCGCAGCAGCTTGTGCTCATCCACGCACACCAGCGACAAGGCTTCGCCGGTGGCCGCGGCGCGACCGGTACGGCCGATACGGTGGACATAATCTTCCGGCACGTTCGGCAGCTCGTAGTTCACCACGTGCGGCAGCTCTTCGATATCCAGACCGCGGGCGGCGATATCGGTCGCCACCAGCACGCGAATGCCGCCGGATTTAAAGTCGGCCAGCGCGCGGGTACGCGCCCCCTGGCTCTTGTTGCCATGGATCGCCGCGCTGCGGATGCCGTCTTTGTTGAGCTGCTCCGCGAGGTGGTTGGCGCCATGCTTAGTGCGGGTAAAGACCAGCACCTGCTGCCAGTTGCCTTCGCCGATAAGCTGCGACAGCAGCTCGCGCTTACGGTTTTTGTCAACAAAATGGACGTGCTGGGTGATCTGCTCGGAGGCCGTGTTGCGACGCGCCACTTCCACTTCCAGCGGGTTGTGCAGCAATTTCTCAGCCAGGCCTTTGATCTCGTCGGAGAAGGTCGCCGAGAACAGCAGGTTCTGCCGACGCGGCGGCAGTTTAGCCAGTACGCGGCGGATGTCATGGATAAAGCCCATATCCAGCATGCGGTCCGCTTCATCCAGTACGAGGATTTCCACTTTATCGAGGCTGACGGCGTTCTGGTGTTCCAGGTCCAGCAGACGGCCCGGGGTGGCGACGAGGATATCGACGCCGCCGCGCAGCTTCATCATCTGCGGGTTGATGCTCACGCCGCCGAACACCACCAGCGAGCGAACATTCAGATATTTGCTGTAATCCCGCACGTTCTCGCCCACCTGCGCCGCCAGCTCGCGGGTCGGGGTCAGGATCAGCGCGCGCACCGGGCGACGCCCCTTCGCGTGCGGCTCGTTCTGGATCAGGCGCTGCAGCAGCGGCAGAGTAAAGCCCGCCGTTTTACCGGTGCCGGTCTGGGCGCTGGCCATCAGGTCGCGGCCCTGCAGTACCGCCGGGATCGCCTGCTGCTGGATAGGGGTCGGCTCAACGTAGCCCTGCTCAGCGACAGCGCGCAGGATATCGGGATTCAGGCCAAGGGAATCAAAAGACATAACAACTCCGAACCGCCCCGGCCCGGTGAAGGGCGTAGTTTTCAGGGAGATTATTGCGATAAGAGATGGCAAAAACCACAATGCCATGAAGGGGCGCAGTCTAGCAGATTTTGTGACAGGCCGCATAAAATCTGCAAAAGAATGCCGCGCCTGGCTGGCGGGGGGAAGAAGGCCGCTGAGGGCGCTCAGCGGCCAGGCGGGTCGCCGCAGCGCGGTTAACGCAGACGATACTTAATTTTTTCAACGATCTTCGCGGTGGAGATGCCGTAGCGATCGTGGAGGGTCGGCAGCGCGCCGGCTAACAGGAACGCGTCAGGCAGCCCTACGGTATCCAGCTCGCAGCGAACCCCTTTGCGCATCAGCAGGGCGGCCACCGCCTCTCCTAACCCGCCGACCGCGGTGTGGTTTTCGGCGGTGACCACCAGGCGACCCGGCTTCGACGCCTGTTCAATAATCGCTTGTTCATCCAGCGGTTTGATGGTCGGCACGTGCAGGACCGCCACGCTGATATTATCGTCCCGCAGCCTTTCAACCGCCTCCAGCGCGCGCATGGTCATTAGCCCGGAGGAGATAATCAACACGTCGTTGCCGTCCTCCAGCAGCTTCGCTTTGCCCAGTTCGAACTGATAGTCGTATTTATCCAGCACCAGCGGCACCTTCCCGCGAAGCAGGCGCATATAAACCGGGCCATGATGATCGGCAATGGCCGGTACCGCCTGCTCAATCTCCAGCGCATCGCAGGGATCGACGATGACCATTCCAGGGATACCACGCATGATCGCCAGATCTTCGGTGGCCTGATGACTGGGGCCATAGCCGGTCGTCAGGCCCGGTAGCGCCGCGCAAATCTTGACGTTCAGATGCTCTTCAGCGATCACCTGATGAATAAAATCATAGGCGCGACGGGTCGCAAAGGCGGCATAGGTGGTGGCGAAGGGAATAAATCCCTCCTTCGCCATGCCTCCCGCCGCCGCCATCAGCAGTTGCTCCGCCATTCCCATCTGGAAAAAGCGATCCGGGAAGGCCTGGGCGAAAATATGCAGGTCAGTATATTTTGACAGGTCCGCGGTCATACCGACGATCGCCGGGCGCTGCGCCGCGAGTTTCGACAGCGCGACGCCGAAGGGCGCAGAGACGGTGGCCTGGCCTTCATCGGCAATCGAAGCGATCATCGCCGACGTTTTTAAACGGGGTTTACTCTGGCTCATTACAGCACTCCTTCCGGTTTGTTAGCGTCCAGCACCGCAATCGCTTTTTGCCATTCGTCGGCATCGACGCGAATAAAATGGTTCTTATCGCGGGTTTCGAGGAACGGCACCCCTTTGCCCATCAGCGTGTCGCACAAAATGACCCGCGGCTGGTTGCCGGAAAAACTTTTCGCGTTGTCAAAGGCGGCCATCACCGCCGGCAGATCGTTACCGTCCACGCGCTGCACGTACCAGCCGAAGGCGGCCCATTTATCCTGCAGCGGCTCAAAGCCGAGGATTTTGCGTGAATCGCCGTCGGCCTGCTGTTTGTTGACGTCGACGAGGTTAATCAGGTTGGTCAGGCCATAGTGAGCCGCCGACATCGCCGCTTCCCAGGTCGAACCTTCATCCAGCTCCCCATCGGACATCGAGTTATAGACCCAGGCCTTGCTCTGTTTCTGCCGCAGGCCGAGCGCCATGCCGACGGCGATAGACAGCCCCTGCCCCAGCGAGCCGCCGGACATCTCCATCCCCGGGGTGTAGGTCGCCATGCCGGACATCGGCAGGCGGCTGTCGTCGGAGCCGTAGGTTTCCAGTTCCGCTTCCGGAATAATGCCCGCCTCCAGCAACGCGGCATAATAAGCGATAGCGTAATGGCCATGAGAAAGCAGGAAGCGATCGCGCCCCTCCCACTCAGGATCTTCCGGGCGATAGGTCATGGCGTAACTGAAGGCGGTAGCCAGCACATCGGCATACCCCAGCGCCTGGCCAATATAGCCCTGCCCCTGAACTTCCCCCATTTGCAGGGCATAGCGGCGGATACGCCACGCCGCCGCGGCGACTTTTTGTGATTCGGTGATGTTCATCTCTGTGCCTCGCTTAGTGAATTAACATGCCGCCGTTAACGTCCAGGGTGATCCCGGTGGAGTAGGAAGAGAGGTCGCTGCCGAGGAACAGCGCGGCGCGGGCGATGTCCACCGCGTCGCCGAGGCGGTTCATCGGAATGCCGGCAAGAATATTGGCCGTCATGTCGTCCGTCAGCTTGCCGGCGGTAATGTCGGTCTGAATGAGCCCCGGGGTGATGCAGTTAACGCGGACGTTGTCCGGGCCAAGCTCGCGCGCCATCGCCCGCGCCAGGCCGAGCACGCCGGCTTTTGCCGCGCTGTAGTGCGGACCGCCGAAGATACCGCCGCCGCGCTGGGCGGAAACGGACGAGATGCAGACGATGCTGCCGGATTTTTGCGACCGCATCGTGGGGATCACCGCCTGTGACATCAGCAGCGTGCCGCGCAGGCTGACATCGAGCACCGCGTCATAGTTGGCGCGCTTGATGTCCATTAGCTTCAGCGGTTGGGTGATGCCGGCGTTATTGACCAGCACATCGACCCGGCTGTATTTCGCCAAAATCTGTTCGATGGCCGCCTGCACCTGCACTTCGTCGGCGACGTTCGCCGCCAGGCCGAGATGGCCTTCGCCCAGCGCCGCCGCGGCGGTTTTACTGGCTTCGCCATTGAGGTCGATAATGACCACTTTCGCGCCGTTTTCGGCGAATAATTTCGCGGTCGCAAAACCCAAACCGCGTGCGGAGGCCGCGCCAGTAATAATGGCGACTTTATCTTTTAATAACATAGTTTCACTCCATGACATTACGTCATATTAATTAACAGGATCTATTTTCGTTATTGTGGCTCATCGAGGAAAAGAATCACCACCAAACCGATTGCGGCGCAGATACCAAAATAGGTAAAGACAGAATTAAAGCTCCCCGTTTTATCCAGTAAGAAACCGGCCACCATCGGCGCCACAAATCCGCCGAGGTTGCCGCCGCTATTAATAATGGAAGAGGCGATCGGATAGGTTTTGCTGTCCGAAACGGCCATACCGTAGGCGGTAAAAGCCGGCCAGCCGATATTCAAACAGAAACCGACAAAGAATAAACCAATACAGACCGCCAGGGTGCTTGCCGGTATATTCAGCATAATTAACATCATGACTACGGTTGATACCGCTGTGAATATCATGGTTGGTTTACGCCGACGGCCTAATAATTTATCCGAAATCCATCCGCCGCCAATCGCGCCAATAAAGCCGCCGATGCACGGCATACTGGCCACGAACCCCATACTCATCACATCGAAACCGCGCTCTTTCACTAAATACAGCGGGATCCAGGTTAATAATCCATATAACACGCTGACCATCATAAAATATGCGAGGCAGTCTCCGAGAATATTTTTTGAGGTAAATAATCCCTTCGCCGTATCCACAGGCGGCATTTTTTTCACCCGGATAATTTTATCCAGCCAGGTGAAGCGATCGGCGATTAATATATTTTCACGTACACCGTCATTATGATGGCTGTCCCGCCCGGCATTAATCTCTGCCAGTTCGCTTGGAGATACGAATCCGCTTTCCGCGGGCTTTGACTTCACCAACAGGTACCACGCTATCGCTGCTACGATCCCGGGAATAGCAAAGGAGAAAAAGACCCACCGCCAGCCCCAGGTCACCGCAATCCACACCGCCAGCGGCGGCACGATAATCGGGGCAAACATGGTCGCCGCGATGTAAACGCCGGTTGCCGTGGCTTTCTCTTTCGGCGGAAACCAGTTGTTTATCGTCGACGCCAGCCCCACCGGGCAGGGACCTTCGCTTAGTCCCAAGCCCAGCCGCACCAGCTTCAGGCCAAATACGGAGCTCACCGTGCCCATCAGCCAGGTAAAAGCGGAGAAGCCGAAAATAGATAGCGAAACCAGCCCTCGAGTGCCGCGTCTGGCGATGAAAAAGCCGGCCGGGATCTGGCTGACCGCATAGCCGAGGAAAAACATACTGGCAATCGCTCCGGCCTCAAAATTATTGATATGAAATTCATCAATGATAAACGGCAGTACCGCGCCGATATTCGTTCTGTCGGCGTAATTGATGGCATACACCAGGAAAATCATCGTCAAAACCACAAAACGATATTTTGTTTTCCTGGCGTCAGTACAGACCAGCGTATCTATACGTGACATAGGGTTTCCTCATCTTATACCTCTTCCACTTCGCCGTAGGTTGCCGCCAGGGATCGCCGCGTTTCACGCGCCCTGACGCAACAAGAGAGACATGTCTTTTCGCACAGCGAAACAGGTGGTTAGGTGTTTTATTATTGCGATCCAAGCGCATCGCAGTTTGTGATCAGGCCTGTGAGGGGAATATAACAACCCAAAAATGAAAAGGTATTCAAAAAAGCTCAATTATGATTGAGAAAAATTGAGTTAGTGACTCCCCGCAAATTTTAGCCTTTACTGAGAGGCGCGCTTTTAACGAGATAAATTGTTAAGCCCATCACAAATTAAAAGGTTATTTTCGCTTTTCCCTATGCTGTTCATCACGGCTGCGCCACGCTGTTCGCCATTTTCTTTTATTCGCGCCCCGCAGGATGCCGCCATGAGTCAACCGCTGCCCAATAAAAATCTGCCGATGCCCTCTTTACGCAATATCCAGGCTTTTATTGAAGTCGCCGCAACCGGCAGCCTCAACCTGGCCGCAGAGAACCTCAACATTACCGCCTCGGCGGTCAGCCACCAGATAGCCAGTCTGGAGCACTTGCTGGGAAAAAAACTGTTCTCCCGCAGCAGCAAAGGCGTGATGTTAACCGCAGTGGGAGAAAAATATCTCAAAGAGATCTCCGGAGCGCTGAATATGATTGGCCAGGCCACCAGCCAGGTGATCAACGATATTCATCAGGATTATTTACGCATTCACTCAGCGCCGAGCTTCGGCCTGCTGTGGCTGATGCCGCGGCTGGATAAATTCCGTCAGGCATGGCCGGAGCTAAAAATTAGCCTGACCTGCTCTTACGAAAGCATTCAGTTCTCCCGGGATAATATTGATATCGATATTCGCCACGGGCTGTCGCAGTGGCCGACGCTGCTGGTCAGGACCATTAAAAATGAGTGCGTCCTGCCCTACAGCGCCTCCTCTTATTTAGCCCGCCATACGGTTCGCGCCCCGGAAGATCTGCTGGCCTGCGATCTGATCCATTCCGACAGCACCTTAATTAACTGGAGCAACTGGCTGTCGTGGCACAAGGTCCGCGGCTGGCACAAAAACTTTATCTTTAATTTCGACCGGTCGTACATGAGCATCGAGGCGGCCCGGATGGGGATGGGGGTGATCCTGGAAAGCAATCTGCTGGCCGGCGGCCACGTGCGTCAGGGGCAGCTGACGCCGGTGTTTGCCGACGAGCGGAGTATGCCGGTCGGCGCGCACCACTTCGTCCTTCCCCACGCCAATGAACAGAAGGAAAAGGTCCAGCGCTTCTTCGCCTGGGTCGCCGGGGAGCTACAGGAAGACGGTTTTCATATTTAGTCCAGGCTGGTGGACAAACCGCCAGTCGGCGCCTAAAGTTAATCAATCGATTGATTAATTTTTTCAGAGCGCGATGACCAGCAAAGGCGAACAGGCAAAAAGCCAGCTTATCGCGGCCGCTATCGCCCAGTTTGGCGAGTACGGCCAGCATGCCACCACCCGCGATATCGCCGCCCAGGCCGGGCAGAATATCGCCGCTATCACCTACTATTTTGGCTCGAAAGACGACCTGTATCTCGCCTGCGGCCAGTGGATCGCCGATTTTATCGGTGACAATTTTCGCCCGCACGCCGAAGCGGCGGAGGCCCTGCTCGCCGGAGAGTCGCCGGATCGCCAGGCGATCCGCGCCCTCATCCTCAGCGCCTGCCATAACATGATTCTGCTGCTGACCCAGGATGATACGGTCAACTTGAGCAAATTTATTTCCCGGGAACAGCTGGCGCCCACCGCCGCGTACCATCTGATCCACCAGCAGGTGATCGCCCCCCTGCACCACTATCTCACCCGGCTGATCGCCGCCTGGACGGGTCGCGATGCCGGTGATACGCAAATGATCCTCCATACCCACGCCCTGCTGGGCGAGGTGCTCGCTTTCCGTCTCGGGCGTGAAACCATCCTGCTGCGCACCGGCTGGACGCAGTTTGACGCGCAAAAAACCGAACAGATTTTTGAGGTCATTACCTGTCATATCGATTTCATTCTGCATGGGTTATCGCAAAGGAGTTTGAGCTGATGAAAAAACCCGTCGTCGTCATTCTGCTGATCGTGATTCTTCTCGCCGCGCTGGGCGGCGGCTGGTGGTGGTACCAGAGCAGCCGGCAGCAGCCGCTGACTCTGTATGGCAATGTCGATATCCGCACCGTCAATATGAGCTTCCGCGTCGGCGGCAGACTGGCCTCGCTGACCGTCGACGAAGGCGACAGCATCCGAGCCGGGCAAACCCTCGGCGAGCTTGACCGTGCCCCCTATGAAAACGCCCTGCTGCAGGCGCAGGCCAACGTCTCCACCGCCCAGGCGCAGTATGACCTAATGATGGCCGGCTACCGCTCGGAAGAGATTGCCCAGGCCGCGGCGGCAGTGAATCAGGCGCAGGCCGCTTACGACTACGCGCAAAACTTTTATCAGCGCCAGCTGGGTTTACGCGCCAGCAGCGCCATTTCCGCCAACGATCTGGAGAACGCCCGCTCCTCGCGCGACCAGGCGCAGGCAACGCTGAAGTCAGCGCAGGATAAACTGCGTCAATACCGCGCCGGCAATCGTCCGCAGGAGATAGCCCAGGCCAAAGCCAGCCTCGAACAGGCGCAGGCGGCGCTGGCCCAGGCTAAACTGGACCTGCACGATACCGTGCTGACCGCCCCTTCCGACGGCACGCTGATGACCCGCGCCGTCGAGCCCGGCACCATGCTCAACGCCGGCGGCACCGTGCTAACCCTCTCCCTGACCCATCCAGTATGGGTCCGCGCCTACGTTGACGAGAAAAACCTCGGCCAGGCGCAGCCGGGACAAGCAGTGCTGCTTTATACCGACAGCCGGCCGGATAAGCCCTATCACGGCAAAATCGGCTTTGTCTCGCCGAGCGCTGAGTTCACGCCGAAGACTGTCGAGACGCCGGACCTGCGCACCGATCTGGTCTACCGTCTGCGCATCGTGGTAACCGACGCCGACGGCGCGCTGCGCCAGGGGATGCCGGTGACCGTCTCCTTTGACAACGGGAACGGACATGAGTGAGGCCGTCGTCGCCTTAAACGGCCTGAGCCGCCGTTTCCCCGGGATGGACAGGCCAGCGGTGGCCCCGCTGACCTGTACGATCCGCGCCGGCTACGTCACGGGGCTGGTGGGCCCCGACGGCGCAGGGAAAACCACCCTCATGCGGATGCTCGCCGGGTTGCTTAAGCCTGATGAGGGCAGCGCCAGGGTGATTGGCTTTGATCCGCTAAAAGACGACAGCGCTCTGCACGCGGTGCTCGGCTATATGCCGCAGAAGTTCGGCCTGTATGAAGATCTGACGGTGATGGAAAACCTCACCCTGTACGCCGATCTACGCAGCGTTACCGGCGAGGCGCGGAAGAAAATTTTCGACCGCCTGCTGGAATTCACCGCCCTTGGCCCGTTCACCGGGCGGCTGGCGGGCAAGCTCTCCGGCGGCATGAAGCAAAAGCTGGGGCTCGCCTGTACCCTGGTGGGTGACCCGAAGGTGCTGCTGCTGGATGAGCCCGGCGTCGGCGTCGATCCGATCTCTCGCCGCGAGCTATGGCAGATGGTGCACGAGCTGGCCGGCGACGGCATGCTGATCCTGTGGAGCACCTCTTATCTCGATGAAGCCGAGCAGTGTCGTGATGTGCTGCTGATGAACGAAGGCAAACTGCTCTATCAAGGGGAGCCGACGGCCCTGACGCAAACCATGGCCGGGCGCAGCTTTCTGGTCTCCAGCCCGCAGGAGAACAACCGCCGCCTGCTGCAGCGGGCGCTGAAGCTGCCGCAGGTTAGCGACGGCGTGATTCAGGGCAAATCGGTGCGTCTGATCCTGAAAAAGGAGGCGCGCATCGATGAGGTTCAGCAACATGACGATATGCCATCGCTGCAGGTGACCGACACCGCGCCGCGCTTTGAAGACGCCTTTATCGACCTGCTCGGCGGCGCCGGGACCGCCGAATCGCCGCTGGGGGCGATTATCCATCGCGTTGACGGCAGCAAAGACGAAACGGTGATTGAGGCGCAGTCGCTGACTAAAAAATTTGGCGATTTCGCCGCCACCGACCACGTCGATTTCCAGGTCAAGCGCGGCGAGATCTTCGGCCTGCTCGGCCCCAACGGCGCAGGGAAATCCACCACCTTCAAAATGATGTGCGGCCTGCTGGTGCCCACCTCCGGCAAAGCGCTGGTGCTGGGGATGGATCTCAAGGTCAGCTCCGGCAAGGCGCGTCAGCATCTGGGCTATATGGCGCAAAAATTTTCGCTGTACGGCAACCTCAGCGTCGAGCAGAACCTGCGCTTTTTCTCCGGGGTCTACGGCCTGCGCGGCCGGGCGCAAAATGACAAAATTGCCCGCATGAGCGATGCCTTCGGTCTGAACAGCATCGCCCGCCACGCCGCCGACGAGCTGCCGCTCGGCTATAAGCAGCGGCTGGCGCTGGCCTGCTCCTTGATGCATGAGCCCGACATTCTTTTTCTCGACGAACCCACCTCCGGGGTCGATCCCCTCACCCGTCGCGAGTTCTGGCTGCATATCAACAGCATGGTGGATAAAGGGGTGACGGTGATGGTCACCACTCACTTTATGGATGAAGCGGAGTATTGCGACCGCATTGGGCTGGTCTATCACGGCAAGCTTATCGCCAGCGGCACCCCGGACGCGCTGAAGGCCCAGGCGGCGGATGACAACCAGACGGACCCGACCATGGAGCAGGCGTTTATTACTCTGATTAACCGTTGGGATAAGGAGAATGGCCATGAGCAGTAATCTCCTCTCCTGGCGGCGGGTCCGCGCCCTGTGCGTCAAAGAGACCCGGCAGATCGTCCGCGATCCCAGCAGCTGGCTGATTGCGGTGGTGATCCCTCTGCTGCTGCTGTTTATCTTCGGCTACGGCATTAACCTCGACTCCAGCAAGCTGCGGGTGGGGGTTCTGCTGGAGCAGCAGAGCGAAGAGGCGCTGGACTTCGTGCATACCATGACCGGATCGCCCTATATCGACGCCACCGTCAGTGACAATCGCCAGCGGCTAATTGAGCTGATGCAGGCCGGTCGCATCCGCGCGATGGTGGTTATTCCGGTGGACTTCGACCGCCAGATGGCCCGCCCCGGCGCCACTGCGCCGCTCCAGCTCATCACCGACGGCAGCGAGCCCAATACCGCTAACTTCGCCCAGGGCTACGTGGAGGGTATCTGGCAGATCTGGCAGCAGCAGCGGGCGGAAGACCGCGGCGAGACCTTTGAACCGCTGATCGACGTGCAGATGCGCTACTGGTTTAACCCGGCGGCCATCAGCCAGCACTTTATTATCCCCGGGGCGATCACCATTATCATGACCGTGGTCGGCGCCATATTGACCTCGCTGGTGGTGGCCCGCGAATGGGAGCGCGGCACCATGGAGGCGCTGCTGTCGACGGAGATCACCCGCGCTGAACTGCTGCTGTGCAAGCTCATCCCCTACTACTTCCTCGGCATGCTGGCGATGCTGCTGTGTATGCTGGTGTCGGTGTTTATTCTCGGCGTCCCCTATCGCGGTTCGCTGCCGATCCTGTTTGTCATCACCAGTCTGTTTTTGCTCAGCACCCTGGGGATGGGACTGCTGATCTCGACGATCACCCGCAACCAGTTTAACGCCGCGCAGGTGGCGCTGAACGCCGCCTTTTTACCGTCGATAATGCTGTCCGGGTTTATTTTCCAGATAGACAGCATGCCGGCGGTGATCCGCGCGGTGACCTATGTGATCCCGGCGCGCTATTTCGTCAACACCCTGCAAAGCCTGTTTCTGGCGGGCAATATTCCGGTGGTGCTGCTGGTGAATGTGCTGTTTTTGATTGCTTCGGCGGTGATGTTTATCGGCCTGACGTGGCTGAAAACCAAACGGCGTCTGGATTAGGTTTTGCCCGGTGGCGCTGCGCTGACCGGGCCTACGGTTTAACCAACATCGATTATACAGTTCGCCGATCCCGTGGGCCGGGCGAGCGCAGTGCCGCCCGGCGTTGTTGAATGGGCCAAAGGAGCTAATATGTTTCACCGTTTATGGACATTGATCCGCAAAGAGCTGCAGTCGCTGCTGCGCGAACCGCAGACGCGGGCGATTTTAATCATGCCCGTGCTGATTCAGGTGCTGCTGTTTCCCTTTGCCGCGACGCTGGAGGTGACCAACGCCACCATCGCCATCTATAACGAGGACAGCGGTCGCCACGCGGTGGAACTCACTCAGCGCTTTGCCCGCGCCAAAGCCTTTACCCACGTCCTGCTGCTGAAAAGCCCGCAGGCGATCCAGCCGACCATCGATGAACAAAAAGCCCTGCTGGTGGTGCGCTTCCCGGCGGATTTCTCACGCGACCTCGACAACTATCAAACCGCCCCGCTGCAGCTCCTGCTCGACGGGCGCAACTCCAACAGCGCGCAAATCGCCGCCAACTATCTGCAGCAGGTCGTGAAAAATTACCAGCAGGAACTGCTGGAGGACAAAGCGAAGCCGAACAATAGCGAACTGGTGGTGCGCAACTGGTATAACCCGAACCTCGACTACAAGTGGTTCGTGGTGCCGTCGCTCATCGCCATGATCACCACCATCGGGGTGATGATCGTCACCTCGCTGTCGGTGGCCCGCGAGCGCGAGCAGGGCACCCTCGATCAGCTGCTGGTCTCGCCTCTCGCCACCTGGCAAATCTTTGTCGGTAAAGCGGTGCCGGCGCTGATCGTCGCCACCCTGCAGGCGACTATCGTGCTGGCGATTGGTATCTGGGCCTATCAGATCCCGTTTGCCGGCTCGCTGCTGCTGTTCTATTTCACCATGGTGATTTACGGTCTATCGCTGGTGGGCTTTGGCTTATTAATCTCATCGCTGTGCGCCACGCAGCAGCAGGCGTTTATCGGCGTGTTCGTCTTTATGATGCCGGCGATTCTTCTCTCCGGCTACGTTTCACCGGTGGAAAACATGCCGCAGTGGCTGCAGGATCTGACGTGGATAAACCCGATCCGCCACTTTACCGATATCACCAAGCAAATTTATCTGAAGGATGCGAGTCTGGAGATTGTGTGGGGAAGTTTGTGGCCGCTACTGGTCATAGCGGCCACCACCGGCTCAGCGGCGTATGCGATGTTCCGAAGAAAGATTGCGTAATTTTTTATCTTTCGCCAGCAGCGAGACCAGCGCCGGGCCTGCCAGTATCACCAGCCCGGCGAGGGCCAGCAGCAGGTTGTTGTGCAGCACGCGCGATAGCAGCCACAGCGCTATCATGGCGGCGCCGAAGTACCAGGTGGTGGTGAGCTCCTCAAGGAAGTCTCCCACATCGCGCCAGCGCGCCTCGTGATGACGCTGCAGAAACAGCATCGCCAGCAGCGTGACGCTGTAGAGGACGCACAGCCCTAATCCGACGCGCACCAGCGCGCCGCTCATCCATCCCATCACCAGCACTGCCACGACCAGTAGATGCAACATAATCTGCCAGCAACTAAGACCTGTTGCGACGCGTACACGTTGTTGCCACTTCATGGCTTCTCTCCTGAAGGATTTTTCTCTGCTACTCAGAGTACCGCACTTTACGGAAAATTCCGTAACACCGCATCTTTTTGTGACGTCTACTACACTATTTTATTCAGGAAAGTGACATTTACTGGAGAATTATGGCTGAGCCAACGTCGGGATTTTCGTTGAACGTGCTGACAATTAACACCCATAAAGGCTTTACGGCGTTTAATCGGCGTTTTATTTTGCCCGAGCTGCGCGAAGCCGTTCGCAGCGTCAGCGCTGACATAGTTTGCCTGCAGGAAGTGATGGGCGCTCACGAAGTTCACCCGTTGCATATCGAAAACTGGCCAGATACGACCCATTACGAATTTCTCGCCGACACCATGTGGAGCGACTACGCCTATGGGCGCAACGCGGTCTATCCGGAAGGTCACCATGGCAATGCCGTGCTGTCGCGCTTCCCGATTGAATACTATGAGAATCGCGATATCTCGGTCGGCAACGGGGAGAAACGCGGCCTGCTGTACTGCCGCATCGTGCCGCCTCAGAGCGGCGTCACGATTCACGTCATTTGCGTCCATCTCGGACTGCGTGCCGACCAGCGGCAGGCGCAGCTGGGGATGCTGACGGAATGGGTCAACACCCTGCCCGCCGGCGAGCCGGTGGTGGTGGCTGGGGATTTTAACGACTGGCGTCAGCAGGCTAACCAGCCGTTAAAAGCCCAGGCGGGGCTGGAAGAGATCTTTACCCGCGCCCGCGGACGCCCGGCGCGCACCTTTCCGGTCAGTTTTCCGCTGCTGCGCCTCGATCGCATTTACGTCAAGAACGCCCACGCCAGCCGCCCGAAGGCGCTGGCCCTCAAACAGTGGCGGCATCTGTCCGATCATGCACCCCTTAGCGTGGAGATTCATTTGTGAAATGTCGTTGGCAGGAAGGCAACCGCATTACGCTACTGGAGAACGGCGACCAGTACTATCCGGCGCTGTTTGCGGCCATCGGTCGCGCCAGCCGGCGGGTTATCCTCGAATCCTTTATCTGGTTTGAAGATGAGGTCGGCCGGCGGCTGCACGCGGTTCTGCTGAAGGCCGCCCGCCGCGGCATCCAGGTGGAAGTGCTGCTTGACGGCTACGGCTCGCCAGATCTTAGCGATGAGTTTGTCGGCGAACTGACCGCCGCCGGGGTGATTTTCCGCTATTACGACCCGCGCCCTAAGCTGATGGGAATGCGCACTAACCTGTTCCGTCGCATGCACCGTAAAATCGTGGTGATCGACGACACCACCGCCTTTGTCGGCGGCATTAACTACTCCGCCGAACATATGAGCGACTATGGCCCGGAGGCGAAGCAGGATTACACGGTGCAGGTCGAGGGGCCGGTGGTGCTCGATATTCTGCAGTTCGAACTGGAGAATCTGCCCAACAGCGAAACCACCCGCCGCTGGTGGCGCCGTCGTCGCCATCAGCCGGAGATCAACCAGACCCCCGGCGAGGCGCAGGCGCTGTTCGTCTGGCGCGATAATCAGGATCACCGCGACGATATCGAACGCCACTACCTGAAGATGCTGACCAGCGCCCGCCGGGAGGTGATAATCGCGAACGCCTATTTTTTCCCCGGCTACCGTCTGCTGCATGCGATGCGCAATGCCGCGCGGCGCGGGGTGCGGGTGAAGCTGATCGTCCAGGGCGAACCGGATATTCCAATTGTGAAATTTGGCGCCCACCTGCTCTATCACTACCTCGTCAAAGGCGGCGTGCAGATCTACGAATATCGCCGCCGTCCGCTGCATGGCAAAGTCGCCCTGGCGGACGACCACTGGGCCACCGTCGGGTCGAGCAACCTGGACCCGCTCAGCCTGTCGCTGAATCTGGAAGCCAATCTGATCATCCACGACCGGGTGTTTAACCAGACGCTGCGCGATAACCTTAACGGGCTTATCGCCCGGGATTGCCAGCGGATCGATAAAGCAATGCTGCCGAAACGCAACTGGTGGCGGCTGGGGGTGAGCGTGATGGCCTTCCACTTTCTGCGCCACTTTCCGGCGTGGGTCGGCTGGCTGCCGGCCCATACTCCGCGGCTGGCCAGGGTCAGCCCGCCGGTGCAGCCGGAGATTGAAACGCAGGATCGCGTCGAGTCACCTACCAGGGATAATCCACTATGAGCAAATCGCACCCGCGCTGGCGGATGGCAAAAAGAGTGCTCACCGTGCTCTTTTTTATCGCCGTGATCGTCCTGCTGGTGATTTACGCGCAGAAGGTCGACTGGCAGGAAGTGTGGAAGGTGATCCGCGGCTACGATCGGCTGGCCTTGTTCAGCGCCATTGCGCTGGTCATCGTCAGCTATCTGATCTATGGCTGCTACGATCTGCTTGGCCGCGCCTGGTGCGGACACAAGCTGGCGAAACGCCAGGTAATGCTGGTGTCGTTTATCTGCTATGCCTTCAACCTGACCCTCAGCACCTGGGTCGGCGGCATCGGCATGCGCTACCGGCTGTACTCCCGGCTGGGGCTGAACAATAGCACCATCACCCGTATTTTTTCCTTAAGCATCACCACCAACTGGCTGGGCTATATCCTGCTCGGTGGGGTGATCTTTACGGCGGATCTGGTGAAGCTGCCGTCGCACTGGTACATCAGCCAGACCACCCTGCGGATTATCGGCGGAGCGATGCTATTTCTCACGCTGTGCTATCTCTTCGGCTGCGCGTTCGCCAAACGCCGTCACCTGACGATCAAAGGCCAGCGGCTGGTGCTGCCCTCCTGGCGATTCGCGCTGCTGCAGATGGGGGTCTCGGCGGCGAACTGGATGGCGATGGGGGCGATCATCTGGCTGCTGTTGGGCAGCGAGATTAACTATTTCCTGGTATTGGGAGTACTGCTGGTGAGCAGTATCGCCGGGGTGATTATCCACATCCCGGCCGGGATTGGCGTGCTGGAGGCGGTGTTTATCGCCATGCTCTCCGGGGAAGAGATTTCGAAGGGGGCGATCATCGCCGCCCTCCTCGCCTGGCGCGCGCTCTATTATTTCCTGCCGCTGCTGCTGGCGACGGTGGCCTATCTGCTGCTGGAGAGTCGGGCGAAAAAGCTGCGGCAAAAGAACCAGCGCAAGCTGGCCCGCGAGTGAAATCGCCCGGCGGCGCTGCGCTTGCATGGGCCTGAACGCCAGCCGGACTGTTTCCGGGAGAGGGGAAGCACTGCCGTGTGGTTGTTTATGTTATCTGTGGCTTCAGCGTAGTTTGCGCTCCCGGCTAGTCTTCTGCGTTATGTCTCTTACGGCGCGGGGAGCGCACAGGGGGCGGCCAGTCGCCCCCGCCCCCTGTAACCCCGGGCTCCGGCCAGCAAAATCGCCACTGCGTGGTCCCTTCGACTTATCCCTGCAGGCTTCGGGTCGGGCCGAGG
>NZ_JAIJYL010000043.1:0-23075 GCF_019753495.1 Klebsiella sp. TF21-TM
GCAGACCTGTCGCTGAATAACGTCACGGACTCAGAAGCCTTCCCGGGCCTTATCCGGCAGACTCACAGAAAAATCAGGGCAGCCGCGGCAGACGGGGCTTACGACACCCGGCTCTGTCACGATGAACTGCGCCGCAAAAAAATCAGCGCGCTTATTCCTCCCCGAAAAGGAGCAGGTTACTGGCCCGGTGAGTACGCAGACCGCAACCGTGCCGTTGCTAATCAGCGGCTGAGCGGAAGCAATGCACGGTGGAAATGGACAACGGAATATAACCGTCGCTCGATAGCGGAAACGGCAATGTACAGAATGAAGCAGTTGTTGGGAGATTCACTGACGCTGCGTGACTACGATGGTCAGGTAGCGGAAGCTATGGCCATGGTGCGTGCGTTGAACAGGATGACAAAGGCTGGGATGCCAGAAAGCGTGCGTATTGCCTGAAAATCCAGCCAGCTACAGGGTCGTTCGCACGAAATCTTATTTATTCAACAAAGCCGGTTTCTCCTGAATAACGGTATTAATCCATTAACAGACGCACACTGAACACAATTTCCCGCCCCTGCTGTTCTGCTGACAGCTCGCCGCCGTGAGCATGAATGATCGACCTTGTAATTGATAATCCCAGCCCCGCGCCTTCCGTGTTGTAGAACCTTGATGAGTCTGCGCGATAGAACCGGTCAAACAAACGTTCCAGATTAGCGGGAACCTGGCCGGACATCGTATTCGTAATCATCACGTTCACACAGTCACTGTCACGCTCAAGGTGTATCGCTGTACAGGTGTTATCGGGAGAATACTTGATTGCATTGGAAAGCAGGTTACTGAAAGCACGTCGGAGCATATCGCTGTCTCCGGCAACAACGCCCTCTCCTTCAACCGTGATTGTCTTTCCTGTTTCGTCTGCCAGGGGCTCGAACAACTCACGTAATTCATTCAGTTCGGCTGCCAGATCCACATCATGTTTATCCAGCCGCAGCAGACCATGCTCTGAACGTGCCAGAAAAAGCATGTCACTGGTCATTCGTGACAACCTTTTCAGTTCTTCCAGGTTAGCGAATAAAATTTCGCGGTAATGCGAAACATCCCTTTCCTTAGCCAGTGCAAACTGCGTCTGCATCATCAGATTACTGACTGGTGTGCGCAGCTCATGCGCGATGTCAGACGAGAAATCTGACAGTTTCCGGAATGCCCCCTCCAGGCGATCAAACATATTATTGAACTCCTGCATGGTCTCAGAGATTTCCGGCGGAGCCAGATCGGGATTTAGACGCTGATCCAGGCTGTGTACGGTCATGGAGGAAGCAAGACTGGTCATTTCCCGTAGCGGTTTCAGACCAATACGTGTGGTCAGCCAGCCCAGAAAAACAGAAATAAAGACCAGACCGATATTGAACCAGAACAGCCAGGTACTGAGTTTGTCCATAAACAGGGTGTGATACCCAGTATCCGTGGCAACCGTAATGATGACATGTTTGCTTTTACCCTGTTCCGGCGTCACGGCAACCCGCCGCGAGATACTGCGGTACACGGTGTTATTTTCTTCCGTCTGGATCATATAGTCGAGAATATCACCCGACTTATTAAGCAGGACCGCTGGAACAACAGAATTTTTGGCATAGAGTTCAACAATTTTTTCATTTTCCATGTTTTTTATAGAAATGAATAAGCCATTGTGCCCCACCATCGCATCGTTTATTTTTTCTGATAATGACTTAATATCCGTTTTGTTCCTGAACGTCTCTGTTTTAAGAAACTCTTCGGTGAGCTGAAGTTTACCTGTCAGAAAATCGCGGTCCTGATTATCGAAATAGCCATTCAGGGTGCTAATCAGGATAAAACTTGATAACCACCATACCGTAAGCATCACCGCAGAAAAAATCAGGCTCAGGCGTGTGGTCAGGGAAATTTTGAACCTCACTCTTCTCTGATCTCCAGGACATATCCGGCACCGCGAACGGTATGGATCAGTTTTGGCTCAAAGTCATCATCAATTTTACTTCTCAGACGTCTCACGGCGACATCAATCACATTCGTATCACTGTCAAAATTCATGTTCCAGACCAGGGACGAGATAAGACTCCTGGGTAACACTTCTCCGGTGCGTTGCAGCAGCAACTCAAGCAGAACGTATTCTTTACCGGTGAGATGGATCTTCTTCCCCGAACGAATCACGGTCCGGCGCACCATATCAACGGTCATATCGGCGATGGTGCAGACTGTTGCGGCCTGCGAGCGTGCCCGGCGCAGTAGGGTTCTTACACGTGCAACCAGCTCCGTAAAATCAAAGGGCTTAATCAGGTAGTCATCTGCGCCAAGCTCCAGTCCTTTCACTTTGTCCCGCACGTTGTCCTTTGCGGTTAAAAACAGGACCGGTTCTTCGTGCCCGGACTCCCTCAGTGCGCTGATGATTTGCCACCCGTCGAGGAAAGGCAGCATCACGTCCAGTATTATCAAATCATACTGTCCCTTCGACGCGGCCCCGAGACCATCGCGGCCATTATTAAAGAGATCGGCCTGATAGCCTTCCTCAACCAGTCCCTGCTGCAGGTAACGACCTGTTTTTTGTTCGTCTTCAACGATTAAAATACGCTGCATGGTCAACTCGCTGATATGAAAGTAAAAATCTCACGCATGAGCTTTGGCTGTCCCCTAGCTGATCTGAGACGGAGCAAGCATTCCAAGCCACGCTACGGCGCCCAGAATGATAATCGCAACAACGAATTCTGTCAGGATGCTGTTTCGCATCAGGGCAACGCTGCGATCATAATTCCCTTCCCTGACCATAACTTCAAGCCGGGGACCCAGGTGAAACCGGTTTGCTGCAGCCAGAAGAAGCATCAGAACAAACAGAGCCGTCTTGGCAAGCAATATCCTCCCCCAGGAACTGTTGAATAAGGGAGTTAAGTTACCCTCAGCAATATACAGATAGTTGACCAGCGCACTCAGGATCAGGGCTACAACAATCACCGTTCCTGCCGTGGCAAATTTTGCCAGGGAGTCAGATATCACAATGACGCTCTGTGCATTATGCTCGTTTCTGCGCATCAGCAGGATAGCAAATGCAACCAGAGCACCTGTCCAGGCACCTGCAGCGCCGAGATGGGTCAGATCGCTCAGTAAATGGAGATAGTAATGCAGACCGTCATGCATAACGGCGTGTCCTCCCCAGGCAAGTGTAGCCAGCGCCACGCCCCCACTCATCGTCATCAGCAGGCAGGACAATACTCTCTTATTAGTGTAAAGGAACAAAGCACCGAGTGTGGTAAACAGGGCACAGAGCCTGACAATCCAGCTAATACCCACATCAGTTTCTTCTATCACCATCTCGATAACATGGATGGATAATTCTCTGAGGTCAGTTACTCCACTCATGGCATTAGATACCAGGAGCATATTAATGCCAGTAAGAATGATGCCTGTAACAACAGCAAAGGTTATAAACGACCTGAAATTAGTCAGGTTATAGGTTTCATGTCTGACACCGCTTATTCCATATATCTGAAAAAATGGCAATCCAAATATTACCATCAAATCCAGATAAAGAAGAAAACGAATAACAATCATAATCAGGTCGTTCATAATATTACTTCACTGTAAAGGTGTAATTACCGGTGATAGGGTGCGTATCTGAAGAAACCGCGCGCCAGTCAACACGATAAGTGCCAGCGGGTAAAGGCTCTCGCGGAATAATGACCATCGATTTAGGGTCAGCGCCTGGCGCCACTTTTGCCGCGACCGGCATCGGAGAATGTGATGACATGCCTTTCATACCCGTCATCGTTAATTTTGCACCTGAGAATTTCACGGTCAGATTTTCCGAGAAATTAAGCTGAATCTTTTCCGGGGCCGCTACGGCTGAATCAGCCTGTGGCACAGAGCTTTTTAATTCCGGATGGGCCATAGCAGAGAAAGCAACGCCCATAACGAGGCCACCTGTAAGAATGGCTTTATTTAAAATCGACATTTTATTTACCTGTTTAGTTGAGTGTTTTATATCAGTGCGTTAAAACCAGATTCTGGCTCCCGCCAGGAATACTACCTGATGGTCTTTCTCACCTTCTCTTTTCGCCATATCGGATGTTTTCCCGTAAAGTTGATTCCAGGAAACGCCTATATAGGGTGCAAACTCACGGCGTATTTCATAGCGCAGCCGGAGCCCCAGCTCTGTGTCAGTCAGTCCCCTGCCGCGACCCCGCGATTCATCATCCTGACTGTAGAAATTCACCTCATAGGATGGCTGGAGTATGAGCCGGTTAGTCAGTAAAACGTCGTATTCTCCTCCCAGACGAAGGGCTGCTTTTCCGCCATTACTGACAAAACCCGTAATTTCAGACTCAAAATTATAGAGTGCCAGCCCCTGAAAACCGACAGCAGCCCAGGTCCGGGCAGAAGCAGGTCTGAAATCCTGCCTGACACCCGCAACCAAATCCCACCATGGGCCAACCGCATGTCCCCAGAGTAACTGCGCTTCAGCCGCCTCCGTTTCCCCATTGCTTCGTTCACCTTCACTCTTTAGCCAAATCCGATCTGTGTCGCCTCCAATCCAGCTGTTAACACTCCAGCTGAAATTGTTGGTGTTATCCGACCGTTGCCATTCCAGTTGATCCAGCAGAACCAGATAATTAATCGCACTGTCGTGAATCGCATGCCCCTGTAAATTGCCGAATGCAGCCTTCCGGTCGGCATCGGTAACAGGCGGAATTGGCGTTCTGCTCTCAGTTACAATGGGCTCCATTGACGTCATCTCAGTGAAATTCTCATCTGCTGGCATCTGCATGGCAGACATGTCGTGCCCGGCGTGGGGATCTGCAGAGACGGAGCCCGCCGCAATAGAAAGCTGTGAGGTAAACAAACCGGCGACCAGAACAGGTATGGCCTTCAAATTTCTCTTCATTCGCATCATTCCTCCACCCGGACTTCACGAAACATTCCCATTTCCATGTGATAGAGCAAATGGCAGTGATACGCCCAGCGGCCAAGCGCATCTGCTGTCACTCTGTAACTGCGTTTTGTACCAGGGGGAACATCTATTGTGTGTTTACGAACCATGAAATTACCGTTTTCATCTTCCAGATCGCTCCACATACCATGCAGGTGAATGGGGTGAGTCATCATGGTATCGTTGATCAGCGTGATCCTGAGCCGCTCACCGTATTTCAGCAGCACCGGTGCGGCATCTGAAAACTTGATTCCGTTAAATGACCAGGCAAACTTTTCCATGTGGCCGGTTAAATGCAGTTCTATGGTACGGCCAGGTTCACGTCCGTCAGGATCCTCAAAGCGGCTTTTCAAATCCGCGTACGTGAGAACCTTTCTTCCGTTATTTCGAAGACCAATACCCGGATCATTTAATTTCGGAGAGACGCTCATCGCCTGCATATCAACCAGTGGGTTATCCGTTTCTGACGCAGGATGACTTTGCATACCCGGCATTCCGGCCATCCGGGAATGATCCATACCGGCCATGCTGCTGTGATCCATGGGCGCGGAGGATGTCCCGCTATCCGGAAGGTCAGCACCGTCCATAGACATCATCTCTCCGCTGTTATCCATGCCTCCCATCTGGCTGTGGTCCATTCCTGCCATATCATGTCCCATTCCCCCCATACCCATATCTTCCATGGTCAACAGAGGACGTGGATCGAGGGGGGGAACGGCAGCACTTAACCCTTCTCTCGTGGCCAGTGTCCCTCGAGCGTAACCGGTCCTGTCCATGGATTGTGCGAAGATGGTATAGGCCTCACCCTGAGGCTCCACAATGACATCATAGGTTTCGGCAACGGCAATCCTGAATTCGTCAACGGTAACCGGGTTTACATACTGGCCATCTGCAGCCACGACCGTCATTTTCAGCCCGGGGATACGGATATCGAAATAGGTCATTGCCGAGCCGTTGATAAACCGTAAGCGTATCTTTTCACCGGGACGGAACAGTCCGGTCCAGTTTTTCAGCGGGGCCTGCCCGTTCATGAGATAGGTGTAGGTGTAGCCACTGACATCCGCGAGGTCAGTCGGATTCATTTTCATTTCAGCCCACATTTTCCGATCGGCAATGGTGGCTGACAGCCCCCTGGTATTCACGTCGCGGAAAAAAGAGCCAACGGTTGGTTTATTGAAATTGTAGTAATCCGACTGTTTTTTTAATTTTTTCAGCAGGCTGTGAGGATTTTCATCGGTCCAGTCAGACAACATGACCACATGCTCACGATCGTAAGCAAACGGTTCTGGCTCCCTGGCATCGATGATAATGGCACCGTATACCCCCTCCTGTTCCTGCAGACCGGAATGGCTGTGGTACCAGTAAGTCCCGTTCTGCTTAACCTTAAAGGTGTAAACGTAGGTATCATCAGGCTCTATGCCCATAAAACTCAGCCCCGGAACACCATCCATATTGGCCGGAAGAATAATGCCGTGCCAGTGAATGGACGTCTGTTCATTAAGACGGTTTTTGACCTTCAGGGTAATGGTGTCACCTTCTTTCCAGCGAAGAACGGGCCCCGGCAGGCCTCCATTGATTGTTTTGGCCTGACGCTCACTGCCCGTGATATTGACGGCCGTTTCACCAATGGTCAGGTCAAACTGAGTACCCTGCAGGGATGCGGCAACTGGCAGGCTCAGACTGGAACGCGCATTGAAACTCCATACGCCAAGACTTCCGGCTACGCCAGAGAGGGTTAACCCCTTCAGGAAAGTTCGTCGAGACGTTTTCAACAGCATGCGCATTCCCTTATTTAAAGTATGGTTACTGACAGAATTCGAGAACCGATTTAAATTAAATTACTGGTTCATCCACTTACAATGAAATGAATCTAGCACACCTTAAGAAACAAATTCATTACAATCGTGTAATGTACGTGGCTGTATTACATTTACGTCATCTTCCCCACAGGTTGATTTTTTTATATATGATCATAAGGACATCTTTTATGTACCTCAGAAGGTAATTACACATGAATATATTAATCACGACCACTGCGTTTACAGCTTTATTTTGTGGGGCAGCTTTTGCTCAGTCCAGTGATATTGCCCATGAAGCACATCGATTTGTTAATAATGCCTCAGCCGTCAGTCATGTGAACTCCTCGACGCATGAAAACTTACCGGACAGGGTTAATAAAAACAACACGCCCTCATTCTCTGAAATGAATGAACATGAAAGGGCCATTGTTGCTCATTCATTTATGAACAACAGCGCGTCCTATGCGCATCAGAAAATGATTGAGGAACATAAAAAAATGCTGTCCGGCAGTGATGCAAATTCAAAGACCTCGTCTTCTTCTTTTAACGAACTGAATGCCGGAGAAAAAGCCGCTCTCGTGCATGAGCAGGTCAATAATGCCGGTGCGGAAGCACATCAGACGCAGGCAAGAAAGCTTCGCGGGCTGTATTCGACCAGGTAACTGCAGGCGGGTTAGTGCTTAGCGTCAGGTGCGCAGCAGGGCTTTACTGACGGGTTACGTAGCAGGACATGAGCCCCATATTGCTCTGCCGTAACCTGTTTCAGTCCCGTTAATCATCACCGTCGGGCTGGTCATACAGTTCCCAGAGCTTCAGGAGCAAACGGGAAACAAGATATGTTACAAAAATGACGACCATCAACGGTGCTCCCGATTAACTGACAGATGACACGCCTCCTGAAAACCCCTAGCATACGCCGCAGTGTTCATGCTAACGGCGAATTCCAGTAAATGTATTCTACCGATGTCGTAAAAGAAAATGCCTACCTTTCAGCCACCCGCTCGGGGCTGGAATCGAACGAGATCGCTACTCTTCAGCGCTCCTTGCCTTCCCGGTTTAATCTGCGGCATTTGAAAAAAAATGAATCATTAAAACTCGTACTGCAAAAGAAAGCGGGAAAATCACGTGTCGTGGCCTATAAATTTACGTCCGGTTCATTTAATTACACGGCGTATCGTATATCAGATAAAAAGTTCTATAACCTTTCCGATACTTCCGGGAAAGGCAGTCTCGATTATCCGTTACCGGCCACAGCAAGACTCAGTTCGCCTTTCAATCCTGCAAGACTTAACCCGGTATCGGGAAAAGTGAGTCCCCATAATGGCATTGATTATTCCATGCCCATGAACACGAAAATAGTCAGCGTCATCGACGGAAAAATCACCCGGGCCGAATACAACAGCACCATGGGATATTTTATTGAAGTAACAGGAAAAGCCGGTGTTAAAACTCGCTATCTCCACCTCAATAAAATACTCGTTACTAAAGGGGCCAGGGTTACCCGGGGAGGCGCTATTGCGTTATCCGGTAACAGCGGACGTTCATCCGGTCCTCATCTGCATTACGAGCTGGTCATCAATAACAATCCTGTTAACTCACTGGCGTTCCGGGCAGCGGCACCCGCTGATAACAAACTTGAACAGCATGCCTTTGCGCATGCCAGAGACTACGAACGATACCTGGACTGATAACGGGGCCGCGACGCGGCCCCGTCTGCCGGATTAATTTTTTTTATCGTTTTCACTTCCTTGATGTTGATGATCTCCATGCCCTCCGTGGCCGTGGAAAAGATGCATGAGCGGGCAGACCAGCAATAACAGATATGGCCAGTAACCTGCCACATGTGACCAGTGTTCGCGCAGGAGGGCAAATGCCGCGATCGCGGCGACAGCAATAAGCGCATAGGTGGTACTTTTCATACTGGACTCCTTCTGTTCGTAACAGCCCCTTCACTCAGTGTTATTTCCCGAGCCTGACACTTTTCAGACGCAACGCATTCACAATGACGCTGACGGAGGAAAGAGCCATGGCCGCCGCCGCAATAACTGGCGACAGCAGTATTCCATACACAGGATAAAGCAGGCCTGCAGCCACAGGCACGCCAAGTGCGTTGTAGATAAATGCAAAAAACAGATTCTGTCGGATATTTTTCATGGTGATTTCTGACAGATGACGGGCCCTGTTCAGTATCATCAAGTCGCCTTTGAGAAGGGTGACTCCGGCACTTTCAATTGCCACATCTGTACCCGTTCCCATGGCTATTCCCACGTCAGCCGCTGCCAGCGCCGGGGCATCATTCACACCGTCTCCGGCCATCGCAACCACATGGCCAGACGCTTTCAGTCGGGTTATCACTGCTTTTTTGCCATCCGGCAGAATCCCGGCTTCAACCTCATCTATTCCCAGTTTCCGTGCGACTGCTTCAGCAGTAAGCTGGTTATCCCCGGTGAGCATAACAATGCGGATCCCCGCCTGACGCAAAGCTTTAAGCGCATCCGGCGTGGTTGCTTTCACGGGATCCGAGATAGCTATCAGGCCTGCAAGGTTCCCGTCTGTGGCCACATAGATAACGGTAGCGCCTTCCATCCGCAACGTATCCGCAACGGCCTTTTGATTATCAATAACGATACTGTTTTCCTGCATAGCCAGTTCATTACCAATAACAACCCGTTGACCTTCGACATCGCCTGAGACACCTTTCCCCGACGGGGCATTGAAATTACTGACGGCAGGTATCACGATCCCCTTTTCATGCGCGGCTCTGACAACAGCCATACCCAACGGATGCTGCGAACCTTTTTCCACTGCAGCTGTTACACGTAAAAGAGATATTTCCCCACCCGGACTGAGACTGATAATCCCTGTCACCGTAGGCGAACCTTCCGTGAGCGTGCCTGTTTTGTCGACAACCAGCGTGTCCACTTTTTCAAGACGCTCAAGGGCTTCGGCATTCTTGATTAACACCCCGGCCTGGGCGCCTTTGCCCACCCCCACCATTATCGACATCGGCGTGGCCAGTCCCAGCGCGCAGGGACAGGCAATAATCAGGACCGACACAGCCGCAATGAGACCGTGCGCCATCCTGGGCTCGGGCCCCCAGACAGACCAGATCAAGAAAGCAACAACCGCGATAAGTATCACCAGAGGAACAAACCAGCCTGAAACGCTGTCTGCCATTCTCTGGATGGGGGCACGCGAACGCTGTGCATCAGCGACCATCTGAACAATTCGTGAGAGCATCGTTTCATCACCGACTTTCTCTGCACGGATGATAAGACTACCTGTCTGATTAATCGTCCCCCCAATGACAGGGTCACCCTTCGTTTTGGTAACCGGCATAGACTCCCCGGTCACCATCGATTCATCAACGGTTGTTTTGCCTTCGATCACGATACCGTCGACCGGAATACTCTCTCCAGGTCTGATGCGGAGCTTATCGCCAGGCAGGACATCTTCCGCATTAATATCCGTTTCATGACCGTCATGATCCAGCCGTCTGGCGGTTTTGGGGGCAAGGTTCAGAAGCGCAGTAATGGCGCCTGAGGTTTGTTCCCGTGCCCGCAGCTCAAGAACCTGTCCCAGCAGAACAAGCACCGTAATAACTGCTGCGGCTTCAAAATAAACGGCCACCAGGCCATCCATGTTTCTGAACGATGCAGGAAACCAGGAGGGGAAGACGGTTGCAATGACGCTGTAAACCCAGGCTACGCCGGTCCCCATTGCAACAAGGGTAAACATATTCAGGGAGCGGTTACGTAACGACATTCCGGCCCGGGCGAAGAATGGCCAGCCACACCACAACACGACAGGGGAGGCCAGAAGCAACTGCAGCCATGTGTTGTACTGTGGCGGTACTGTATTCCTCAAGTCGGGAAACAGATGAGATCCCATTTCGAGTACCAGAACCGGAAACGCCAGCAACAACCCCAGCCAGAAGCGTCTTGTCATGTCGTGAAGTTCATCACTCGGCCCCGTGGATGCCGTAGCTACGAGCGGCTCCAGTGCCATTCCACAGACAGGACAGCTTCCGGGACCACTGCGGCGTATCTCCGGGTGCATCGGGCATGTCCACACACCTTCAGAATTCTCTTTTTCCGCCTGGTTGTGAGGCTGTTTTATCTGATCAGGGCTGACTTCGTGATGATCGTGGTGATGGTGATGGGAATGTTCACTGGCATCTTCGGTAAGATAACGATCGGGATGGGCTTTAAATTTACTCTCACAGCTGGCGGAGCAGAAATAAAGTTGGTGGTCCTGGTATCGAATGCTGCTGTGCGCCCTGTCGGGCAGGATGGCCATCCCGCACACGGGATCTCTCACCTTATGCAATACGTGGCCCTCGTCCGGAGATAATGTCTGCTCAGAAGCAGTCTGGTTGTTGTGTTGCACTGCATTGTCATTTTTCACAGTAACTCTCCTTATGCATACCGAAGCATCTTCTGTCTTCAGGGTATGTCATGGATGCGATTACCACGAATATCGCCGGCACAGGAGTGCCTGCTACCGGCGTCCCGTTATCAGCCGTTCCGCTGACTATTCGATTCGCTGGAAGACTTTTTTACTTCCATCCGGTGAGAATGCGATAACATCGTAAGCCTCTTTTCGGGCTCCCATCTCCATTCCAGGACTTCCTGCTGGCATACCGGGGGTGGCGAGACCGTATATACCCGAACCAGACTGCATTGCCTTATGTATCGTTGTCGCAGGCACATGGCCTTCAATGATCAAATTACCGGCAACCGCGGTATGACAACTTCGTAGTCCTGCAGGAATAGCATGCTTTTCTTTCAGGGCTGACAGCGCCTGATCATTCATGACGTGAGTTCGTACTTCAAACCCGTCTTTTTCCATCGCTTTGCCCCACAGGGAACAACAGCCACAGTTTTCAGATTTGTACATATCAATGACTTTTTCACTCGCCATCGCGGGTAGTGAAAGGCCGAGAGCCAGCGCCATTAGAACCACTTTTTTCATACTCACCTCTGTATATTATCGATATAAACCCTGACGTCAGGGTGAATCAGTAAAGAAGGACACCCACAGGGGGGGCCCTTTCAGGTTCAGGACACGCTTTTTTTATGTCTGCGCAGCCAGATTAATTTGTAGGCGGCAGGAATAATGAACAGGGACAGCAGCGGAGCCGTGATCATCCCACCAATCATGGGGGCCGCGATACGGCTCATGACTTCTGAACCTGCACCGGTTCCCCAGAGTATTGGCAGCAGACCCGCAATGATCACCGCCACGGTCATGGCTTTCGGCCGGACACGCAGTACGGCACCATGATAGAGGGCTTCATCAAGGCCTTCCGGTGTGAACGTCTCTTTACGGGACAATTCCGGGTGCGCTTCAATGGCATGACGCAGATACATCAGCATGACCACGCCAAACTCTGCTGCCACCCCGGCCAGGGCGATAAACCCGGTTCCGGTCGCCACTGACATATGGAAGCCCTGCCAGTACAGGAACCATATCCCGCCAACCAGGGCAAACGGCAGGCTCATCAGAATAAGTAAGGCCTCATCAGCCCGGCGGAATGCCAGATATAACAGGATGAAGATGATCATCACCGTCATCGGTACCATCAGTTTTAATTTCTTATTGGCGTGCTCGAGTAATTCAAACTGTCCTGAGAATGCCACACTGGTCCCCGGTCTCAGTTTCACTTTCTCACTGATGGCCGTCTTAATATCGTTCACCACCGACACCATGTCCCTGCCGCGGGCATCAACATAAATCCAGCTGGCTGGCCGGGCATTTTCGGTTTTCAGCATGGTTGGTCCGGAAACGACCTTAATATCGGCAACATCGCCCAGCGTAATTTGCTGCTTCATTGGGGTCAGGATTGGCATCTCTCTCAACGCCTGCGGACTGTTACGGTAATCCTGCGGATAGCGAATGTTAATAGGGTACCGGGCCACGCCTTCAACCGTCTCACCCACCATAGCCCCACCGATTGCTGAAGAGACGAACAGCTGGACGTCGCCCACAGTCATCCCGTACCGGGAAGCTTTCTCCCGGTTGATATCGATATCGATGTAGCGCCCGCCCTCAAGTCGCTCAGCCAGGACAGACACCACGCCAGGCACGGTTTTGGCTACCGCCTCGATACTCTGCGCCGTCGCGTCGATATCGGACAGAACAGTCCCGGACACTTTGATACCTATCGGGCTTTTGATCCCGGTTGAGAGCATATCAATACGGTTACGGATAGGCGGCACCCAGAGGTTTGCCAGACCCGGTAAACGGACTGTCCTGTCGAGTTCATCAATAATCTTGTCAATTGTCATGCCGGGACGCCACTGATCCTCAGGTTTGAGCTGGATCGTGGTTTCCACCATTTCGAGCGGCGCGGAATCCGTTGCGGTCTCTGCTTTACCGGTCTTGCCAAATACAGAAGCCACTTCAGGAACGCTTTTGATTAACTTGTCTGTTGTCTGCAGGAGCGCTGCAGCTTCTGCCGGAGAGACGCCAGGCAAGGTCGACGGCATATACAGCAGATCGCCCTCGTTAATCTTCGGCAGAAATTCACCGCCCACCTGACTCAGTGGCCAGATAACCGTGAAAATGGACAAGGCCGCAACCAGCAGGGTTGTTTTTGGCCAGTGGAGGACCCGCAGCAGCAAAGGATGATACGCTTTGATCAGCACCCGGTTCAGGGGGTTACTTGTCTCGGCAGGAATTTTCCCCCGGATCCAGAATCCCATCAGAATAGGAATGACGATGATGGCCAGTGCGGCCGCTCCCGCCATGGAGTACGTTTTCGTGAATGCCAGCGGGCCAAACAGACGACCTTCCTGCCCTTCCAGGGTAAAGATAGGAATAAAGGACAGGGTGATGATCAGCAGGCTAATGAACAACGCGGGTCCCACTTCCACGGAGGCGTCGGTAATCACCTTCCAGCGGGTGGCGTTGTCAATCTGCTCACCCGGATGCTGATGATCCCACTCCTCAAGCCGTTTGTGCGCATTTTCAATCATCACAATGGCGGCATCCACCATCGCACCGACGGCAATCGCTATCCCTCCCAGCGACATGATATTGGCGTTCAGTCCCTGGAAGTGCATGACGATAAAGGCGATACACAGGCCAAGTGGCAGAGAAATAATCGCCACCAGGGCAGAACGGACATGCCAGAGGAACAGTGCGCAAACGACAGCAACAACGATAAACTCTTCAAGAAGCTTGTAACTGAGGTTATCAATCGCCCGGTCGATTAACTGGCTGCGATCGTAGGTGGTCACGATTTCAACGCCTTCCGGCAGGCTGGCCTTCAGCGTCTCCAGTTTATCCCTCACTGCCGTGATAACGTCGCGCGCATTTTTACCCGACCGCAGGATCACCACGCCGCCAGCGACTTCTCCCTGGCCGTTCAGCTCGGCAATACCACGCCTCATTTCGGGCCCGGTCTGCACGCGGGCAACATCCCGCAGATAAACCGGCACGCCGTTCTCACCTGTTTTCAGGACGATGTTATTAAAATCATCAATGCTCTGAAGATAACCGCTGGCACGGACCATATACTCCGCTTCGGCCATTTCAACGGATGAGCCACCTGCCTCCTGGTTAGACGATTCAAGTGCCTGTTTCACTTCGGGCAGGCTGATACCGTACTGGGACAGTTTTACCGGATTGACCTGAATCTGGTACTGTTTCACCACGCCGCCAACCGAAGCGACCTCAGCCACGTTCGGGATGGTTTTCAGCTCAAATTTCAGGAACCAGTCCTGCAGAGAGCGCAGTTCTGAAAGGTCGTGTTTTCCGTTGCGATCGACAAGGGCATATTCAAAAATCCAGCCCACACCCGTGGCATCAGGACCGATTTCAGAACTCACACCGGCAGGCAGTTTTCCCTGAACCTGATTCAGATATTCCAGCACGCGGGAACGGGCCCAGTACAGATCGGTGCCGTCTTCAAAAATGACATACACATACGAATCCCCGAACTGTGAAAAACCACGCACGGTTTTTGCGCCAGGTACGGACAGCATGGTGGTGGTAAGTGGATAGGTGACCTGGTTTTCTACAATCTGCGGGGCCTGGCCGGGATAGCTGGTTTTGATAATGACCTGCACATCTGACAGGTCAGGCAAGGCATCGACCGGCGTGTTAATAATCGTCCATGTACCCCAGATGCTGAGAAACAGTGCGCCCATCATGACCAGGAAACGGTTGGCGACAGAGCGCCGGATAATCCATTCAATCATCGTCGTCTCCTCAGTGCCCTGAATGCATATTTACAGGCTGGTCAGACATTGCTGGCATACTGCTTTCTGTTTTTTCAGGGTGGCGCATACGTTCCAGCGCGCCCGTAATATTGGCTTCGGAGTCAATGAGGAACAGGCCACTGACCACCACGGTATCGCCTTCATTCAGGCCGGAACCGATGCCGGACTGTTGCTGTGATTCATGCAGAACGTGGATCTGTTTCGGCACAAACTTGCCTTCATCATCAACAGTAATCACGCGCTGTTCTTTGCCGGTATCGATAACGGCCTGGCTTGGTATCAGCAGCATCTCCTGGCTCTTGGTATTCAGTTTCAGATAGGCATTCATGCCCGGCTTGAGAAACTCATCCTTATTAGAAACCTGGAGACGGACCTGAAGCGTACGGGTTGTCTGATCCACGCTGGGAAGAATGTTCCATTTTTCGACATGGAATGTTTTATCCGGATAAGCCGGTACCGAAATTTCAAACTGCGACGTATCTTTCAGCAGATATGCGATAGATTCTGGCACTGCAGCGCTGATCCAGACCGGGTCCATCCCCTGAATCTGAGCCACTACTTTATCTTTCGAAATATTCATGCCGGTGCGCAGGTCAAACGCAGTAATGACACCATCAATAGGTGCTTTAATGGTAAAACGGGTCTGGATTGTGCGGGTTGAACGCAGCCTTTGAATATCCTCTTCCGGCATACCAGCCAGACGAAGTCGCTCCAGAACCCCTTTTATCTGGGTTGACGTACCGCCTGTACCGGATAACAGCAGGAACTCACTTTGTGCCTCAACCCATTCAGGAATGGTGATATCGATAAGCGGAGTGCCTTTCTTCACATGATCGCCAATCGTCAGGGGATACACTTTTTCGACGAAACCGTCAGAGCGCGCCTGCACAATGACAAACTGATACTCGTTGTAACTGACATTAGCCGGGATTGTCTGAGAATAATTCAGCATTCCTCGCGTGACTTTTTGCGTTTTTAATCCCAGATTCTGAACCTGCGTTGGATCGATACGGATCCCGCCACTGCTTTTATCGCCGCTTTCATCAGCATATTTTGGCACCAGGTCCATATCCATAAAGGGAGATTTTCCGGGTTTATCAAATTTGGTATCCGGTTTCATCGGGTCATACCAGAAAAGTACCTTTCGCTCCGGTGCCTTTTGTTCGGTTTGTACTGTTTTTTGTGATGAGTTTACATACTGCCAGGCAGTAACCGATATCAGCCCCCCTGCTATGAGGCTGCTGATAATTATTGCAGCATATTTTATCTTTAAAGAAGCCATACAATTTCTCGCTGAAAAATCAAAACACCTGGCATATGCGCCCGATCATTCATTCACAGTAATCCCTTAATGAATGTTCAGGCGCACTGGATGTATTCGCTCCGGACTGATAATCAGGATTGCGTAACGTTAATGCTTTTGAGTAAGGAGATATTGCCCTGCTGAATAAACGAGAAATCGACATGGTTGCCGGTTTTCAGGGCATTGATAGCGTCGTCTGCATTAACAAAAGTGAAGCGCATGGTCATTGCAGGCCAGCCCACAGCAGGGATTGCTTCGTGCGAAATGGTAATCTTTTTACTATTCATATCAATGTCTTTAACGACACCGGTGCCCTTGATAACCTGCTGTACCGAAGCATCACTGGCAGCATTCATATCGCCATGCTGATGTGTTTCAGCATGAAGACCGGCAGAAAACATGACAGAGAAGGCACCAAATAAAACGGCTTTAAGTGAATTACGCATTTTTAATTTCCTGATTAATTAAATAAATTTACTCTACCCAACCGCCACCCAGCGCGGTAAACAGATTAATTTCGTTAACCTGTCGGGAATAGGTAAGATCGAGAATGGTTTGCTGCGTAGCGAAGAGGGAACGTTCTGCATCCAGCACTTCGATGTAACTGACAGCACCACTTGCATATAATCCTCTGGCACGCTGGAGAGTTATCTGAAGTGAATCAAGATAACGTTGCTGTGACTCAAGTTGCTGGCTAAGGCTGTCGCGCAGCGCAAGCGTGTCGGAAACATCCTTAAAGGCTGACTGAATTTTTTGTTCGTAATTAACCACCGATTGTTGCTGGCGAATTTCAGCCAGCTTCAGATTGGCTTTATTCCTGCCAGCATTAAAAATAGGAATTTCAATTTTAGGGATAAAATTCCACATTCCACTTCCTGACGTAAACAGGCTTGACAGCTCCGTACTGCTTGCGGAAAGACCACTGGTCAGGGTAATGGAGGGGAAAAAGGCCGCTCGCGCTGCGCCAATATTGGCATCAGCCGCTTTCAGCTGATATTCCGCTTCCATAATATCCGGTCGCTGCAGCAAAATTTGTGAAGATAGATTTGGTGGCAATTTTACTGGTGCGATCTCCCCGCCTTTCATCCCTTTTTCTGACGGAAGTGCGCGGTACGTTCCCAGCACCAGTTGCAGGGCATTGTTTGCCTGAGCCAGATCGCCTTCTCGTTTGGCTATTTCGGCGCGGGTACTTTCGATTTGTCCTCTCGCCTGTTCAAGTGCCAGAACGTTCGTACTCCCGGTCACGAGCTGTTGCTCAACGAAAGCATAGGACTGTTCATAATTTTTCAGCGTTTCCCGCGCAATACGGAGTTGTTCGTACGCCAGTTGCTGGCTGAAATAGCTCTGTGAAACGTTGGAGACCAGCAGGATGTGTACGGCCCGACGGGCTTCTTCGCTGGCAAAGTAGTTCTGGCGGTCAGCATCACTCATGTTCTTAAGTTTGCCGAAAAAATCGAGCTCATAGCTGAGCTCCAGTCTCGCGTCGTACTCCTGTGTGGTCGGCTTGTCACCTTTCAGACCACCGCTGTATGTTATCCCGGATGAGGCATTCAGCTGGGGATAACGATCTGCATCCGTGACGTTGAACTGGGCTCGGGCCTCTTCAACCTTCAGGGCAGCCATTCTCAAATCACGGTTATTAGTCAGAGCTTCACCGATCAACCGGGTAACATGGGGATCGACAAAAAAGTTACGCCAGCCCGTATCCTGATAGCCATTTACCGCTGGCGTCAGGCTGTTATGGGACAGTGAAAACTGCTGGGGTACCGGTGCTGCGGGCCGCTGATATTCAGGCGCAAGCGACACGCAGCCTGCCAGGATGAATATCGTGCTAATGCTGAGTAATTTTAATTTGAACATAACGCTTCTCGTCCAGGCAGACCTGGTAAATGGTTCAAATGAAGTCCAGAGTATTGATAGGGGTACTTTACCTAACGCTCTCTGTTTGCCGGGTGACAGGATAATGACAATGTTGTCATTTTTGCTGTAATCCGTTGATAACGATCGTGGGCGCAATAGAATGACATTAGCAGCCAGCCGGGGAGCAAGATGAAAATATTGATCGTCGAAGACGAAATTAAAACAGGTGAATATCTCAGCAAAGGGCTTACAGAGGCAGGGTTCGTAGTGGATCACGCTGATAATGGTCTTACCGGATATCATCTCGCCATGACAGCCGAGTATGATTTAGTCATTCTGGATATCATGCTACCTGATGTGAACGGCTGGGATATCATCCGCATGCTGCGCACTGCCGGAAAGGGTATGCCGGTCTTACTGCTGACAGCCCTCGGCACGATCGAACATAGGGTCAAAGGACTGGAACTGGGTGCGGACGATTATCTGGTTAAACCCTTTGCGTTTGCCGAACTGCTCGCCCGGGTGAGAACCCTTCTGAGGCGGGGAAACACGATGATCACGGAAAGCCAGTTTAAGGTGGCTGACCTCTCGATTGATCTCGTATCCAGAAAAGTCAGTCGCGCCGGAAACCGCATTGTGCTCACCAGTAAAGAGTTCAGCCTGCTGGAATTCTTCATTCGCCATCAGGGAGAGGTTCTTCCCCGCTCCCTGATTGCCTCTCAGGTCTGGGACATGAATTTTGACAGCGACACTAATGCGATCGATGTCGCAGTAAAGCGACTCCGCGCTAAAATAGACAACGATTACGGGACAAAGCTGATCCAGACAGTCCGGGGCGTGGGCTACATGCTGGAGGTCCCGGATGCATAGCAAACCTTCCAGACGCCCTTTCTCACTCGCTCTGCGGCTGACCTTTTTTATCAGCCTGTCCACGATACTGGCTTTTATCGCCTTCACCTGGTTTATGCTGCATTCTGTTGAAAATCATTTTGCCGAGCAGGATGTCAGCGATCTTCAACAAATCAGCACCACACTGAACCGTATACTGCAGTCCCCGGTGGATCCGGATGATAAAAAAATAAGCAAAATAAAGGAATCAATTGCCAGCTACCGCAACGTTGCCCTTTTGCTCCTCAATCCCAGGGGTGAAGTGCTCTTTAGCTCAGCTCAGGGGGCGGCACTACGCCCGGCAGTGAATTCAGCAGATTTTAGCGAGCACAGCCGCGCACGGGATGTCTTTCTCTGGACGGTGGAGGATCCTGCGGGACCGATGGATACCGGGTCCGAAATGAAGATGGAAACATACAGGATTATCGCCTCCTCTGGTCAGGCGATATTTCAGGGCAAACAGCAGAACTATGTCATGCTGACTGGCCTATCCATTAATTTCCATCTCCATTACCTCGATGCGCTGAAAAAGAACCTGATTGCGATTGCCGTCGTGATAAGCCTGTTGATTGTTCTGATCATTCGAATCGCTGTCCGTCAGGGGCACCTGCCCCTTCGTAATGTCAGCAATGCCATTAAAAACATCACCTCCGAGAATCTTGATGCGCGACTGGAACCGACACGCGTTCCCATTGAGCTGGAGCAACTGGTTATCTCGTTCAATCATATGATTGGAAAGATTGAGGATGTCTTTACCCGCCAGGCCAATTTCTCTGCCGATATCGCGCATGAGATCAGAACGCCCATCACCAATCTGGTGACGCAGACTGAAATCGCACTGAGTCAGGATCGAACACAGAGGGAACTTGAGGATGTCCTCTATTCCAGTCTTGAAGAGTATAACCGGATGACCAAAATGGTCAGCGATATGCTGTTCCTGGCACAGGCAGATAATAATCAGCTGATACCTGACAGGGTCATGTTTGACCTCAGAGCGGAAGTCATGAAAGTCTTCGAGTTTTTCGAAGCCTGGGCCGAAGAACGCAATATCACGCTCAAATTTAACGGGATGCCCTGCCTGGTTGAGGGAGATCCACAAATGTTCAGAAGGGCGATCAATAATCTGTTATCCAATGCCCTGCGTTATACCCCGGAGGGACAGGCAATCACCGTCTCAATAAGAGAGCAGGAGAGCTTTTTTGACCTTGTGATTGAAAATCCGGGGAAACCGATCCCTGAAGAACATTTATCAAGGCTGTTTGACCGTTTTTATCGGGTGGATCCATCCAGACAACGAAAAGGAGAAGGCAGCGGCATCGGCCTTGCGATTGTGAAGTCAATCGTAGAAGCACATCACGGAAGAGTGCAGGTGGAATCAGACGTACGCTCCACGCGTTTTATCTTATCCGTGCCCAGACTGGAGAAAATGATCCCGGAAACCCAATGCTGAAAATAAAGATGTAAATGACAAAGATGTCATTAGACTGTCATGCAGCAAACAGAAGCCATTCGATATAATTAGTGCAACTTATCAGGAAGGCTGGATTGCTTCATCAATACCCGGCGTCAGAGTACGCCAGGAAATGAATATCCAGCCCTCTTCCGGAGAAATAAACGCTGCCGAACTTGTTTCAGTTATGGAACTGAAAACACCGGTTGTACTTCCCCGGACATCACTAATTCAGAAATGGAGAGTTATCATGAAAAATATCGTATTAGCATCTTTGCTGGGCTTTGGTTTAATTTCATCGGCCTGGGCCACTGAAACCGTGAATATCCATGATCGCGTCAACAATGCACAGGCTCCTGCTCACCAGATGCAGTCTGCTGCGGCTCCTGTCGGGATCCAGGGGACTGCTCCTCGCATGACCGGTATGGACCAGCATGAACAGGCCATTATTGCTCATGAGACCATGACGAACGGCTCGGCGGATGCGCACCAGAAAATGGTGGAAAGTCATCAGAAGATGATGGGAAATAACACGGTATCCACGACCGTCCCGTCAACGTCTTACGCGGCGATGAATGAGCATGAAAGAGCAGCGGTTGCCCATGAATTCATGAATAACGGGCAATCCGGCCCACATCAGGCCATGGCCGAAGCGCACCGCCGCATGATCAATGCAGGCTGAATGCGACGGTAGTATCCGTGCTGTTACCTTTTCCCTGATAGATTTTCCTGAAACAACGTTGCTACATTTTTGCCCCCCGTCAGGGGGCTTTTTTGTCTGACTCAGCTACACTTAACCGGTACCTGTCTGAAAGGAATTATTATATGAAAATCAAAAACACCCTTTTTGTAATATTAATGTTATCCCTGCCAGTTATTTCTGCTGAACATTCGGAAATGAAAATGTCAGATATGCACTCATCGGCATCATCACAGGAATATATGGCTGGCATGAAAAATATGCATGAAAAAATGATGGCCGCCGTTAATGAATCCAATCCCGATAAGGCCTTTGCAAAAGGTATGATCGCACACCATGAAGGGGCAATCGCAATGGCTGAGACCGAGCTCAAATACGGAAAAGATCCCGAAATGAGAAAGCTTGCGCAGGACATCATTAAAGCTCAAAAAGGTGAAATTGAGCAGATGAATAAATGGCTTGACAGTCATAAATAATGAACACTGGAGTGTTGTCTTGCGCACCCTCTTAGGGTACCCCCGGACACAAAAATATATAGCACTTAACTAATTAAAAACCCGAATAATTTCGGGTTATTAATGTAACTTTCTTTTCTGAACGGAAATAATAGTCATACAATTTAATTTTCTTGTAATTACTCCTACTTTTAATCAGGTACTGGACGATGGATAACGACTCCCGCCTGAGAGGGAAAATCCGTCTGGTTACCTGGCGCTATACTTAACCGATTGATCGACATGCCATGCTGGTAAAATATTAAAATCCTCCCCCATAAATCTGAATCACATGACAGGATTGATAGTCAGGCAGTATTTCACATTCATTGCTAAAAAAATAAAAATAAGCATGCATCTTCTCGAAGATTAATTACCTTCCATCTTGTAAAAAAGAATCAAATCCTCTAATAATATCTCGATTCCCGCTTTTTTTAATACATCTTTCCGCTCGGCATATATTTTCCTCAACATATCTTCAAACCCCTTGCCAAGATGAATTTGTTTATGGCAGTTGCAACATAGTGATATGATATTCTCTTCCACATCCAGTGAATTCTCAAAATAGTCTTGCTTTGACATCGGGACAATGTGATGAGGTTCTGTGTAATTTAGAGGAGAGTTTCGCCTTCTGAACGTTGGATGGTCGCAATTAATTTCACATTTATAATCAGCTTTGTTAAGCGCATTTTTTGAAACAGATTTACTTCTTGGGTATGAGAGTCCATTTTTGACTTCTATTGCAGCTTTCTTAGGTTTCGCTTTTTCGCTATACTCAAATGTCTGAGTAACGTCAAAGTGATTACTTTCTTCTAGGGAAGGTGCGAACAAGTCCCTGATATGAGATCATGTTTGTCATCTGGAGCCATGGAACAGGGTTCATCATGAGTCATCAACTCACCTTCGCCGACAGTGAATTCAGCAGTAAGCGCCGTCAGACCAGAAAAGAGATTTTCTTGTCCCGCATGGAGCAGATTCTGCCATGGCAAAACATGGTGGAAGTCATCGAGCCGTTTTACCCCAAGGCTGGTAATGGCCGGCGACCTTATCCGCTGGAAACCATGCTACGCATTCACTGCATGCAGCATTGGTACAACCTGAGCGATGGCGCGATGGAAGATGCTCTGTACGAAATCGCCTCCATGCGTCTGTTTGCCCGGTTATCCCTGGATAGCGCCTTGCCTGACCGCACCACCATCATGAATTTCCGCCACCTGCTGGAGCAGCATCAACTGGCCCGCCAATTGTTCAAGACCATCAATCGCTGGCTGGCCGAAGCAGGCGTCATGATGACTCAAGGCACCTTGGTCGATGCCACCATCATTGAGGCACCCAGCTCGACCAAGAACAAAGAGCAGCAACGCGATCCGGAGATGCATCAGACCAAGAAAGGCAATCAGTGGCACTTTGGCATGAA
>NZ_JAIJYL010000044.1:0-23042 GCF_019753495.1 Klebsiella sp. TF21-TM
GAGGGAGGGAGGCCGGGGGTCCATCTACCGAGAGCCCTCCCTCGTGCGCCGCCGGCGCATGTCACCCCCCGCCTGGGAAAACCGCCCGGGGGCCCCCCCCGCGGGAGAGCCTGCCTGAGTATCCTGTCAGAAGAAATATTTAAAGCGCACCCGGGCGCCGTAGCGTTCATCGGGATTCCCACTCTTCGCTGCCGTGGAATCGAGCCACGAGGCGTAGGCGCCAAGGTAAATATTGAAGTTCGGCATCGCCATAATATTCGGCAACTGCCAGGAAGTATGCACGGTGTGGATGTCATAGCGCCCCGGCGCGAGGATTGCGCAGTCGTCATCGCACTCGCTGCTCACCCCGGCCATGTTGAACTGGTCGATTTTGTTATGCGCGTAGATATAGCCCAGCTCCACGCGATGCCACAGGGCGTTGATCCCGGCGCTGAAGTCGGTTTCGTCCGCCGCGTCCAGCAGGGCGGTACTCAGATTGATCACCGCCCCGTCCTGCGGATCGCTTTTCAGGGTGTTCCAGCTCATGGTCATCCCGTAGCCGGTACGGTTTGACTGGTCGACCCAGCGCCCGCCCTGGTTCTGATAGCCGTAGGCGTTGTTGACGAGGTTGCTCTCTATCGCCGCCGCCGCCGACCACGCGCCGGACTGCCACACCGCCACCGGCCGCACGTACACCACGTTTTTGCGGTTTTCCAGCGCATTACCGTGATAGTTCTGATCGACAAACAGCGAACTGCCATCCTCCACCAGGGTGTTAACCTCGAAATACCAGTTATCCACCGTTTTGCTGAACAGGAGGTTGCCGCCGCTGCTGCTGCGCCCGCGCCCCTCTTTCATCATGTAAATATAGCCATAGCCGTCGGAATAGAGGTCGTTGGCGGTATTTCCTGAATATTCAATAAAGGTATCCTGATTCAGGGGGAACATATCCCAGGCTTCAAAGCGGCCTATTTTTATTTTCCAGTCATCCTGCTGACCAAAGAAAAATACCGCATCATCGAGATTCATTTTGCCATCCATATCCGCCAGGGGCTGCACGCTGAATCCGGCATATTTCCCGTCGGCGCCATTACGTCGGCCATCGAAACCCAGCAGAATACGGCCATTAATATCCCAACGCTCTTTATCACCGGGCGCCCAGCTTTTATTCGCGCTGGTTTTGACCGACGTCAGGCTGCCGGTGCGGCTGGCGCCATCAAGATTAAATTCGACATCGCCATAAAATTTTAATTCGCCATTGTCGTTTAGCTGCAGGCGCGGCGTAGCCGGCGCCGCGCGGGCGACCGTCGTGGCCTGCTGCTGGCCTTTCAGCGTCTTAATCTCCGCCTCTGCGCTGGCGGCGCGCGCCTCCGTCGCCTTCAGCCGCTGCTCCATTTGCGCCAGCCGATCCTCCAGCGATAACGGCGCCTGCGCCATCGCCTGTGGCAGAGAGAGAGACGTGAGAAAACACCCGACCCAGATTTTATTCATCGGTAAACCCTTTTATTATGAAATGAACTAAATTTGTTATTAATGGGTAATGCACGACGATGCAGGCAATAATAACCCGCCCATCGTCAAAGACGGGTTATTAACGACAACAGCCTTATTATTATTCGAGCTGCCAGGCTCCGGCTTCAGTTAATGCCGCTGAGCCGCTCCAGGCAAATAACGCTAATTCACGGCGGGGAGCCTGCGGATAGATACGGCTGCTCAGGCAGGCTTCGCCGTCATTGACAAACACCTCCACCGAAGAGCTATCGAAAAATATCCGCAGATTGAGATCCGCCCCCGCGGTCAACGGCACGCTGCGCGTCCCGCACAGGCCATGCTGCGGATAATGCCGCTCCAGCACCAGACGCTGCTGCTGGGCATCCACGTAGAGGCGCAGGCCATCGCCAAAGCGCAGACCATACTGCTCGGCGCTGCTGCGGGCGCAGTTCCAGCGCAGGTTCACCTCCATCGCCTCGCAGTTGTCGACCATCGTGGTCTGCTGATTGTTCAGGGTGCTTACCGGCCACGGGAACCAGGCGCCGCGCAGACTCTCCACTTCTTTCGCCGGGCGCATCTGCAGGCGGTTATCCGCGCTCAGGCTCAGCTCGCGCGGCAGGGAGAGCATGCCCGCCCAGCCGTCCTGCTGCTCCGGCAACGGTGATTCCCACATATCCAGCCAGCCAATCACGATCCGCCGGCCATCGGGGGTGGCGAAGCTTTGCGGCGCATAGAAATCGTGGCCGTGATCCATCTCTCTGAACTCGCCGTGGCGGACGAATCGCTGCCCCGGCTGCCACTCGCCGATCAGATAGCCGCTCTGGAACAGGTTGCGGTTGCGGAACCCCTCGGCCTGCATCCCCTGCGGGGAAAACATCAGAACGCGTTTGCCGTTGAGGGTGAAGAAGTCCGGGCACTCCCACATATAGCCCATGGCGCTTTCCGCTTCATCCAGCACCCCCACATCCTGCCACTGGCGCAGATCGGCTGAGCGGTACAGCCGCACCTGGCCGGTATCGCCTTCGCGCGCGCCGACGATCATGTACCAGCTGTCTCCTTCCCGCCAGACCTTCGGGTCGCGGAAGTGGTGCATGCCCGGCGGGGTGTCGACCACCATCCCCTGGCGCTCGAAGTGGATCCCGTCCCGGCTGGTGGCCAGACACTGTACCTGATACAGATTGGCTTCGTCGCCCGGATCGCCGTGGAATTTATGCCCGGTGTAAATCAGCGCCAGGGTATCGCCATCGACCACCGCCGAGCCGGAGAAGCAGCCGTCTTTATCCTCCGGCCCCTCCGGCGCCAGGGCCACCGGCAGATGCTCCCAGTGCACCAGATCCTTACTCCGCGCGTGCCCCCAGTGCATCGGCCCCCACTGAGTGGAGTACGGGTGATGTTGATAAAAGGCATGGTACCAGCCGTCGAACCACACCAGACCGTTGGGGTCGTTGATCCACCCGGCGCGGGCCGCCAGGTGATAGTGCGGATACCAGCGCAGATTGAGCGCCTGGCGTTGTGTCTGGAGTACCTGTTCAGCCCTGGAGATTGTGTAAGTCATCATTTTCACTCTTTTTGATTCAGACAGCGGTAGGTTGCGACACCAGCGGATCGGCGGAGGATTTGCCGGAGCGCAACAAGAAGATGGAAATAAAGGTGGTGCAGAACACCAGCAGGCCCATGATCAGATAGGACTGAGCGAAGCCATATTTTTCATAGCTGTAGCCCGCCAGCGGCGACAAAACGCTGGCGATAATCGAGCTGGTGCAGGCGAAGCCCACCAGATAGAGAGTGGAGGAGAGGCGTTTATCGAAGTTGATGCTGTTGTACTTAAAGATAGCCACCAGCAGTATCGGCAGCTCCACCGCGTGCAGCAGTTTAGTGATGGAGATCAGCAGCGGCCCCTCCACCAGGCCGGAGGCCACCATGCGCATCGCCATCACCATGCCGGCGAAAATCAGACCATTTTTGGCGCCGATGCGGTTCACCAGCCACGGCGCGCAGAACATGCCGGCCGCCTCGAGGAACACCTGGAAGGAGTTGAGGTAGCCATACATCTCATTGCCTTCCTGCAGGGTCGCGAACTGCGATGAGAAATAGACCGGGAACTGCTGGTCATAGACGCCGTAGATGCAGGTGCCGATGACGAAGAAGACCAGCGCCCAGAAGCGCGGCAGCGTCAGCAGGCGCAGCGCATCTTCCAGGGTCACCTTGCCGCCCGAAACCGCCTCCTGCATCGCATGCGGCGCCGAGGAGACGCGCAGCCGCGCCAGCAGGATAAAAAACACCAGTCCGGAACAGCTGGCGACGAGGAAGTTAAGCTGCGGATTGATGTTAAACAGCAGACCGGCGAAGAAGGTGGCCACCGCCCAGCCCAGCGAGCCCCACATCCGCGCCCTGCCGAATTCAAACTGGCTCTGGCGCGCCACGCGCTCGGTATAGGATTCCAGCACGCCAATGCCGCCGTTAAAGGTCAAGCCGATGTAGATCCCGCCGAAGATGCTGCCCAGCAGGACGTTAATTTTCAGCAGATGGCCGAACAGCAGATACGCCGGACCGGAGAGGATCAGCAGCGCGGTGATATACCAGAGCAGATGTTTACGCAGCCCCAGCTTATCCTGGATAAAGCCATAGCAAACTTGCGCAAACAGCGCGGAAACCGACAGAACGGCGTAGATGATACCGGTATCGCCGGCCTTCAGCCCGACCTCCTGGTGCAGCCAGATGGAGAGCAAGGAGCCGGATGACGACCAGGTCACGAAAAAGAAAAACAGTAAGGCACTGAGCAACGGGTAGCTGTGTGAGTGATGCGCTTTCATCATGACATTCTCGTGTTAGAGGAATGCAATTATGGTAACGTTAACAAAAAACAAAGCGCAGGGGGATTCGCTGCGATACATGATGTTAATCACAAAAGTTAACGTTAACATAATGAAGATGCGATCGCGATCAAATATTAACCGCGGCAGCGTAGAGGACGAGGCTAGCATAAAATCGTTTCACGCTTTTACATCAGCGACTTAGTTGTATAGCCTGTACTCTGCAGCTATGGCGGAGGAAAAAATGGCGTCCCTGAAAGATGTAGCAAAACTGGCGAATGTATCTCTGATGACCGTCTCTCGGGCGCTGAACACCCCGGAGCGGCTCAAGCCGGAGACGCTGGCGCGCGTGCAGGCCGCCATCGCCGAAACCAACTATGTCCCCGACCTGTCGGCGAAAAAGATCCGCGGGGCGCGGGCCACCCCCAGCACCATCGGCGTGCTGGCGCTGGATACCGTCACCACCCCCTTTTCGGTGGAGATCACCCTCTCGATCGAAGAGACCGCCCGCGCCCACGGCTGGAACAGCTTTGTGGTCAACATGTTTTCCGACGATCGGCCGGAAGCGGTGGTCGACCTGCTCCTCTCCCACCGTCCGGACGGCATTATCTTTACCACCATGGGCCTGCGCCAGGTGCCGCTGCCGGACAAACTGCTGACCCTGCCCTGCGTGCTGGCCAACTGCGAAAGCCTCAGCCAGCCGGTGGCCAGCTATATCCCGGACGATGAGCAGGGTCAGTACGACGCGGTAAAAGCCCTGCTTGCCGCGGGCTATCGTCGTCCGCTGTGCCTGCACTTACCCGCCAGCCAGCTGGCGACAATCCGCCGCCGTCAGGGGCTGGAGCGCGCCTGCCGGGAGGCGGGCATCGAACCGGACAGCCTGACCCACTCGTATATGGCCCAGGGCGATGAGCATTACCACGATATTCCGGGGGTGGTGATGGCGCATATCCGCGAGGGTAAACCCGGCTTTGACTCGGTGATTTGCGGCAACGACCGCATCGCCTTTATGGTCTATCAGACGCTGCTGGGCCAGGGGCTACGCATTCCACAGGACGTGGCGGTGGTGGGATACGACAATATGGTGGGCATTGGCGATCTGTTTCTGCCGCCGCTCTCCACGGTGCAGCTGCCGCACTACGACATCGGGCGCCTGAGCGCCCTGCATATCATTCACGGCGACAACCATCGGGAGACGCGCAAGGTCGCCAGCCCGTGGCTGCCGCGCGCCTCACATTAACGGTTACCGATGTTGCGCAGCTTCTCGCCCGCCATCAGGTTGCGCTCAATGTGCTCGAGGGTGACATTTTTGGTCTCCGGGATCAGCCAGAAGGTGACGCCGATAAAGGCCACGTTGAGCACCGTGTAGAGCCAGAAGGTCCCGGCGGCGCCGATCGCGTCAAGCAGCGTCAGGAAGGTGGCGCCGATGATCATGTTCGACACCCAGTTGGTGGTGGTGGAGCAGGTGATGCCGAAGTCGCGGCATTTCAGCGGCTGGATCTCGGAGCAGAGGATCCACACCACCGGCGCCGCGCTCATCGCATAACCGGCAATACACATCATGGTCATGCCGACGGAAAGCCAGGAGAGGCCGCTGGAGGCGGTGCCATTGTCGAACTGCATCAGGCAGTAGCCGAGCACCAGGGTGCCCAGCGCCATCACGCTGAAACCGATTTTCAGCGCCGGCTTGCGGCCCGCTTTATCCACCGTGAACACCGCGATAAAGGTGGCAAACATAAAGGTCAGGCCCACCACCAGGGTGGCGATCATCTGCTGTTCGGTAGTGGTAAAGCCCGCCATTTTGAAAATACGCGGGGCGTAGTACATGATGATGTTCATGCCGGTGAACTGCTGCATCGCCTGCAGCAGCATGCCAAGGAACACCGCCCGGCGCACGTTACGATTGACCTTGAACAACGCCCAACCGCCCTGCTTCAGCTTCAGGCTTTCGCGGATCTCGTTAAGCTCATCGCGCGCCTTCTCCGAGGTATCGCGCAGCATCCGCAGCACCTCTTCCGCTTCGATATGGCGCCCTTTCTCCGCCAGCCAGCGAGGGCTGTTCGGCAGAAAGACGACCAGAACGATCAGGATCACCGCCGGCAGCGCCAGCACGCCCAGCATGGCGCGCCAGTTACCGCTGTAGCTAAAGGCGGTATCGGAAAGAAACGCCAGCACAATGCCGAGGGTCACCATCAGCTGATACATACTGATCATTTTTCCGCGCACGTTCTCGCTGGCCATTTCGGAGAGGTACAGCGGCGCGGTATAAGAGGCGATCCCAACGGCCACCCCCAACACCACGCGGGCCACCAGCAGCACTTCCACGCTGGCGGCAAAAGCGGAGCCGATAGAGCCGGCGACAAAAAGCACGGCCCCCGCCATCAGGCTGTATTTGCGGCCAAGGCGGAACGACAGCCAGCCGTTAAACAGCGCGCCTATCGCCGCCCCCAGCATCATGCTGCTGACCACCCACTCCTGAAGCTGGCTGGATAAGGTGAAGTGGTCGGTTATAAAGGGCAGCGCCCCGGATATCACGCCGATATCCAGGCCAAAGAGCAACCCCGCCACCGCCGCGGCGATAGAAACAAACCAGTTCATCCGCCGAGTGTCACGTTGCGCCCGCGGCGTTAATGCAGAGTCGTTACTGATTGAAGTCATTTTTATTCCTGCCACACAGAGAAAGACATAGGACGAAAGTACGTGACTGGCGGAGGAGTTTGTCAGGCTGGATAAGCCAAAGATATGGACTATTTTGCTGGCAAGAAGGGTTTTGTGATGGACATTAAACTTTCAAAGTAACAAAAAATTCGTTTCGCATAGTTAATAACCCTGTTCATACAGGGCGGTAACATTCATTCTGCACTCTGGAATATGGACGATCCTCATTTTACGGTATGGACAATAATTGCTCAGACGGCCGGGGCGATGAGTGTCGCGCCGGCCGTCGTCGACGGTTAGCGCGCCAGCCAGCCGCCGTCCACCGCTACCGTGTAGCCATTGATGTAATCGGAGGCTGGGGAAGCGAGGAAGACTACCGGCCCCATCAGGTCGGACGGCAGGCCCCAGCGCCCGGCGGGAATGCGGTCGAGGATTTCGCTACTGCGCTGCTCGTCAGCGCGCAGCTGCTGGGTGTTATTGGTCGCCATATACCCCGGGGCGATGGCATTGACATTGATATGGTGTTTAGCCCACTCGTTGGCCAGCAGGCGGGTGACGCCCATCACCGCGCTTTTGGACGCGGTATACGACGGCACACGGATCCCGCCCTGGAACGACAGCATCGAGGCGATGTTAATGATCTTCCCGCCGCTGCCCTGGGCGATAAAGTGCTTCGCCGCCGCCTGGGACATGAAAAATACGCTCTTGATGTTGAGGTTCATGACGTCGTCCCAGTCCTTTTCGCTGAACGCCAGCGCGTCCTCGCGGCGGATGAGGCCGGCATTGTTGACCAGAATATCAATATGGCCAAACTCCGCCACCGCCCGCTCCAGCAGCTGGGGGATACCGTCGATCTGGCGCAGGTCGGCGGTCAGGCTGAGAAAGCGGCGTCCCAGCGCCGTCACCCGCTCGATGGTTTCCACCGGCTCGACAATATTGATACCGACAATATCGCAGCCCGCTTCCGCCAGCCCGAGGGCCATCCCCTGACCTAAACCGGTATCGCATCCGCTCACGACGGCCACTTTTCCCTGCAGGGAGAATGCATCAAGAATCATAATGTGTTCCTTAGTCGTTCAGAGCCTGCAGTATGCAGGCAAGGTTCTCTCGGCCCGGCTCGCGCCGGCGGCGCGACTGAGCGTAGGGCGAACTCACGGGCATAGCCCATCATAAAAATAAAACAGAGTTCCGTTTTACTAATGGGTGCCATCTTAGCCCCGCTCCCTGTCATTTTCAATGATATTTAAAACGTCGTTTCATTTTTTATGACGTCGATTACAAAAAAAGAAAAAGCGAACGGATGCGGCAACCCGCGCCGGACAGGAAGCGGTTTTAAAAGGATGATGATTCAACCGGTTGTCTGGAGAGACGGTCGAAGTGGGGCCAGCAGGCCGTGGAAGATGCGGGAATTGCGCTGAACTGCGTGAGACATCACAAATAATGAAACGTTGTTTTGATAAATTAACACCCATCTTTTAAAACACATCACTCAGCGACACGCCTCTGGTCCAGCGGCATCGCAGGAAAGAAAGGAGCACTACATGGCTAAAGGCATGCGGGTCAAACTGAACTATCACGTCAGCCGCGATCCGGATACCGGGGCGGAAGTCACCCGCTTAACCCCCCCGGAGGTCACCTGTCATCGCAACTACTTCTATCAGAAGTGCTTTTTTAACGATGGCAGCCATTTACTGTTCGCCGGCGAGTTTGACGGCCACTGGAACTACTATCTGCTGAATATCGCCAGCGCCGAAGCCGTCCAGCTGACGGAAGGCGCCGGGGATAACACCTTCGGCGGCTTCCTCTCCCCGGACGATAAGTCGCTCTATTACGTGAAAAATGACCGTACCCTGCTGGAGGTGAACCTCACCACCCTCGCCGAGCGTGAAGTTTACCGCGTCAGCGAGGAGTGGGTCGGCTATGGCACCTGGGTGGCGAACAGCGATTGCAGCAAACTGGTAGGCATTGAGATTGCGAAAAGCGACTGGACGCCGCTCAACGACTGGCAGATTTTTCATGACTTCTTCCACAAAGGACCGCACTGCCGCCTGCTGCGCGTCGACCTGCGCAGCGGTGAGAGCCAGGTGATCCATGAGGAAAAAATCTGGCTGGGACATCCGATCTATCGTCCCTTCGACGACCATACCGTCGCCTTCTGCCATGAAGGGCCGCACGATCTGGTTGACGCCCGCATGTGGCTGGTCAATGAAGATGGCAGCAACGTGCGTAAAGTCAAAGCGCATGCCCCGGGCGAAAGCTGCACCCATGAATTCTGGGTACCGGACGGTTCAGCGCTGATCTACGTCTCCTATCTGAAAGGCCAGCAGGGGCGAACGATCTATCGCTTTGATCCGGAAAGCGGCGTCAACGAGGCCCTGATGACGATGCCCGCCTGCTCGCATCTGATGAGCAATTTCGACGGCACGCTGCTGGTGGGCGATGGATCGGGCACGCCGGTCGATGTCAAAGATACCGGCGGCTACTCCATTGATAACGATCCTTATCTCTACGTCTTTAACGTGGCGGAGAAGCGCTACTTCCGCATCGCGCGCCATGATACCTCGTGGGCGACAGTGGCCAACAGCCGGCAGGTGACTCACCCGCACCCCTCGTTTACGCCGGATGACAGCGCCATTCTGTTCAGCTCCGATAAAGACGGCAAGCCGGCCATCTATATCGCGAAATTACCTGACCATCCGCCGATGCTGAGCGCCTGAGCCCGGCGAACGTTTTTCTGTAACTGGCCTTGCCCTCCTTCGCGGAGGGCTTTTTTTGTTCCCTCGCTTTGGCGCATAAAAAACCCCGGCTGACGGCGCCGGGGAAGAGAGACGATGAGGGTCTGGCGGAAATCAGAACGAGTAGGCCACCCCGACGCGGAAACGGGTCTGGCGATCGCTGCGGTCATTCACGCCGACGTTGCCGATTTCACCATACGGCGACCAGTTGTTATCCAGCTTATAGGCTACCTTCACGTTATATTCCTGTGAGTAGGGTTTGTTGTCGTTGCGGTTCACCCCTTCCGAACTGCGGGCATAGACATAGTTCAGCTCGGTGCGCCAGTCGCCGAGGGCAAACCCGGCCCACGCGTCGCCGCGATTCACCTTGTCATCATCTTTACCGGCATCGTTCGGATAGCGGGTGTACTCATAGCGATAGCGAGCGGCGACATAGAAGCCATTGTCGAAACTGTACTGTACGTGCAGATGCGGCTTGTAAATGGAGCGGCTGTCGTTGCTCTCTATGGTAAACCCGGGGGTGAGGAAAAGGTTCGACGTCGCTTTCCAGCGCCAGCTGATAGTGTCTTCATGGCCGTTGCCCACCACGTCCGAATAGGGTTGCGAACCGTTGTCGCCGCCTGAACGCCATTTGGCCTCCACGGTAAAGCCTAGCCCGTTGGCGAAGCGGTGGGATACCGAGACGCGGTCGGCATTGCTTTTATCGCTCTTGCCGCCATCAATAAATTCATGACGTAAATCTATCGTGACCGCGGTTGCCGCAAAAGACATACCGCAGAGGGCGGCCAGAACCAGAGATCGTTTTAACATAGGGTACCCCTTATAATAAATAAAATGTCATTTCGTTTTTATGAAACGTTATTTTATTTTTTAAGCACCTCAGTTTTAGTGACCAGGATCGTAGTTATTTGTTTCAAAAAAGGTGGCACAACAAGACGTGACGGAGCTCAATAAATTGACGATGGGGAGAAGGGAAATACGGCAAAAAAGAGGGGGGTCGGCAAAGCGCGGCGCATAAAAAAGGCCTCCCGCAGGAGGCCATGGAAATCGACATTCAGCGCTACGCGCGCTCTACCGCCAGCGCCACACCCTGACCGCCGCCGATGCACAGCGTCGCCAGCCCTTTACGCGCATCGCGCTTGATCATTTCATGCACCAGCGACACCAGAATCCGGCAGCCGGAGGCGCCGATCGGGTGGCCGAGGGCGATCGCGCCGCCGTTGACGTTGACCCGTCGCTCATCCCACTCCAGTACCCGGCCAACGGAGATAGCCTGAGCGGCAAAGGCCTCATTGGCTTCGATCAGATCGACGTCGTCCAGCCGCCAGCCGGCCCGTTCCAGACAACGGCGGGTGGCGTGCACCGGGGCGATGCCCATCAGCGCCGGATCGACGCCGACGCTGGCGAAGGCGCGGATCCGCGCGAGGATCGGCAGCCCCAGCTCCTCGGCTTTCGCCTCACTCATCATCATCACCGCCGCCGCGCCGTCATTGATGCTGGATGCGTTGCCGGCGGTCACCGATCCGAGACGATCGAAGGCAGGCTGCAGGCTGGCCAGCCCTTCCGCGCTGGCATCCACCCGCGGTTGTTCATCGGTATCTACGGTGCGCGCCGCGCCGTTATGCTCGGTAACGACCGGGACAATCTCATCGCGAAAGCGTCCGGAATCAATCGCCTTGCGCGCCTTATGCTGCGAGCTGAGCGCCCAGGCGTCCTGCAGTTCGCGGCTGATGCCGTATTCCCGGGCGAGGTTTTCCGCCGTGACGCCCATATGGTAATCGTTGAAGGCGTCCCACAGGCCGTCATGGACCAGACTGTCAATCAGCTGGCTGTTGCCCAGCTGGGCGCCGGTGCGGCTGTCGGTGAGGACATGCGGAGCGCGGCTCATGTTCTCCTGGCCGCCGGCGATCACCACGTCCGCCTCCCCGCACTGGATGGCCTGGGTGGCGAGGTGCAGGGCTTTCAGACCTGAACCGCAGACGTCGTTAATGGTGATAGCCGATACAGTGTTGGGCAACCCGCCGCGAATAGCGGACTGACGGGCCGGGTTTTGCCCGGTTCCCGCGGTCAGCACCTGGCCGAGGATCACCTCATCCACGCTCTGCGGATCGATTCCCGTCTTCTCCACCAGCGCCTTCACCACCACGCTACCCAGCTCAACGGCTGAATGGCGCGATAGCGCGCCCTGAAAGCAGCCAATCGGCGTTCGCAGCGCCCCGACGATCACGACATCCTTCATCCTCTACCCCTGCCCGTGCTTTTGCGCAAAGAAACAGCGATATACTAGATAATTGTTATCAAAAAACTTTGTAATTGTTTAAAAAAAGTGAGGCCAATCACAAAGAATTAGCCATTTGTTAACGTTCACGCCGCTGCAGATGCTGACGCAGCCAGCTGCCCGCCGCCCCGGGCGGCGCTTTCTTATTCCACAGCAGATCCACCGAAATCGCCCGCGGCCAGCCGGGGATATCGAGCGCCACCAGCCCGCCCTGCGGCGCAAACTCCGCCACCAGGGCGCAGGGCAGAATGCACCAGCCGAAGCCCTGCACCGCCATGCTGAGCAGCAGCAGGTAGTTTGGCGCCGACCAGACCTGCCCGGCGGCAGGCTCCGTGGCGCTGGCCAGAAAGGTGCTCAAACGCAGCTCGCGCCAGCTGCGCAGCTCATCCCAGACAACCTTGCCCTGCGCCGCCAGCGGATGGTCATGCGCCACGTAAATGCCCATCGCCGTCTGCAGCGGCAGGCGGGTGCTGCCGATATCGGTCGGGTAGCGCTCTCTCGCCTCAATCAATCCCACCTGGGCGCGGGATTTTTGCAGGAGATCGATCACGTCCTCATCTTCCCCAATCAAACACTCAAACTCGGTATGAGGGAAGCGGCGGTCAAACTGCACCAGCAGATCTTCCAGCACGTCCGGGTGCAGGGTGTCCGAGAGCACAAAGGTCAATCGCGGCTCCGTCTCGCCGGACAGCGACACCGCCAGCTCATCCAGCCGCTCGCTGGCGGCGAGGATCGCTTTGACATAGCTCAGCACCTGCTCCCCCTGCGGCGTCAGCGTCGGCTGCCGCGTTGCCCGATCGAAGAGGGTCACCCCGAGGTCAGCCTCCAGGTTGGCGATAGCGGTACTGATCGTCGACTGGCTTTTCCGCAGGCGACGGGCGGCGGCGGAGAACGACCCGCTGTCAACGGCCTCGACAAAGGCGGTTAACGCTTCCGGTGAATAACGCATGATGTATCTACTTTATCGATGGTTTCTATCTTTTGTTTATCATATTTTTCCATAAACTGCCGGGTAATTTCCTGTTCAGGCTAAAACTGGAGGTAGCTCGCCATGCAACAGACCCCACATCAGCGCAAGACGCTCACCGAACGCGTTATCCACGCCATCACCTTCGAAGGACTGGCGACGCTGATCCTCGCCCCCACCGCCGCCTGGCTGATGCAGCGTTCGGTGGTGGAGATGGGCGGGCTGAGCATTCTGCTCGCCACCCTGGCGATGGTATGGAACATCATTTATAACGCGGCTTTCGATCGCCTGTGGCCGGTCTCCCGCGTCCCCCGTCGGCTGAAAGTGCGGGCGCTGCACGCGATCGGCTTCGAGACCGGCTTTGTTATCATCGGCGTCACCATGGTGGCTATCGTGCTGGGGGTATCGCTACTGCAGGCGTTTATGCTGGAGATCGGCTTCATGCTCTTCTTCCTGCCCTACACCATGGCGTTTAACTGGGTCTGGGACACCCTGCGCGAGCGCGTGATCCGTCACCGCCGCCCGCGCCAGGCGGCACGCGGCTAGCCCCGCGGCGGATCCTTCGCGATCCGCCGCGGCTTTATCACCAAAAACTATCGCAACAGATGAACCATAAATATGGTAAATTGCACTCCTTTTTTTTGGTTTGACGGTTGATAAAGTCGCATAATGTCTAAAATTTGGTCTAAAGAAGAAACTCTATGGAGTTTTGCCTTATATGGCACTGCAGTAGGCGCTGGGACGCTATTTCTACCGATCCAGCTGGGTTCGGCTGGCGCCATCGTCCTTTTCATCACCGCGCTGGTCGCCTGGCCGCTCACCTACTGGCCTCACAAAGCGCTGAGCCAGTTTATTCTCTCGGCCAATATCGCGCCGGGAACCGGGATCACCGGCGCAGTCAATCACTACTATGGTAAGAAAATTGGCAACCTGATCACCGGCCTCTATTTCCTCGCCTTCTTTGTGGTCGTGCTGATCTACGCCGTGGCCATCACCAACTCGCTGGCCGAGCAGGTGGCGCATCACACGCCGATGACGCCTGCGCTACGCGCGCTGCTGAGTCTTGGCGTGGTGCTGGTCCTTAACCTGATCTTTCTCATGGGCCGGCAGATCACCATCAAGGTGATGGGTTTTCTGGTCTTCCCGCTCATCGCCTGCTTTCTGTTTCTCTCCCTCTATTTAATTCGCGACTGGCATCCGGAACATCTCACCAGCCAGATGCAGTTCAGCTCGCAGACGCTCCACCAGGTCTGGATCTCCATACCCGTGATGGTTTTCGCTTTTAGCCATACGCCGATCATCTCGACTTTTGCTATCGACCAGCAGGAGAAACACGGCGACCTGGCCATGGGTAAATGCAAAAAAATCATGAAGGTGGCCTACACCATCATCTGCGCCAGCGTGCTGTTTTTCGTCTTCAGCTGCCTGCTGGCTATCCCGGCGACCTATATTGAGACCGCCCGCGATCAGGGGGTGACTATCCTCTCCGCCCTGTCGATGGTGCCGGGCGCACCGGGCTGGCTGGCGGTGACCGGCATTATCGTCGCCGTGGTCGCCATGTCGAAATCCTTTCTCGGCACCTACTTCGGGGTCATTGAAGGCGCCAGCGAAATCGTCAAAAGCTCGCTGGGCCTGATGGGCGTGCGCAAGAGCCGCGCCTTCAACCGCGCGATGTCGATCATGCTGGTCTCCGCCTTCACCTTTGCGGTGTGCTTTATCAACCCGAATGCGATCTCGATGATCTACGCCATCAGCGGACCGCTTATCGCCATGATCCTGTTTATCATGCCCACGCTGTCAACCTGGCTTATTCCGGCGCTGAAGCCGTATCGCTCGGTGGGGAACGCCATCACTCTGGTGGTCGGCCTGCTCTGCGTTTCCGTGATGTTCTTCGGCTAATCCGCCTCCGGCGACAGCGGCTTGCCTGAGCCGCTGTCGCACATTCTGACAACATTCTCGCCCTTCCCTTCCTTGTGAGCGCATTACACTTACGGCTTAGCCACCGTGAGGAGAGTTCCTATGTCCAGTGTCACCTTATCCGGTCGCGGCATGCTCGGCGATCGCCAGGTCTATCGGTTGGGTTACGGCGCCATGCAGCTGGCCGGCCCCGGCGTCTTCGGCCCGCCGAAAGATCCTGAAGAAGCGGTGCGCGTGCTGCAGGCCGCCGTCGAAGCTGGGGTAAACCATATCGATACTTCGGATTTCTATGGCCCCCATGTGACCAATCAGCTGATCCGCAAAGCGCTTCACCCCTACCCCGACGATCTGTGCATTGTCACCAAGGTCAGCGCCCGCCGTGACGAAAAAGGCAACTGGCTGCCAGCCATGTCGCCTGCTGAACTGACCCAGGCCGTCGAGGACAATTTGCGTCACCTGGGGCTCGACGTGCTGGAGGTGGTGAACCTGCGCAGTATGCTGAGCCCCCACGGCCCGGTGGAGGGGTCGCTGGAGGCGCCGCTCGCCACCCTGCTGGAGCTGAAGGAGCGGGGGTTGATCCGCCATATTGGCCTTAGCAACGTGACGGCAAAGCAGGTGGCGGATGCGCAGAAAATGACGCCTATCGTCTGCGTGCAAAACCTCTATAACATTGCCCATCGCGCCGACGACGCGCTGGTGGATGCGCTGGCCGCCCAGCACATCGCCTGGGTCCCCTTCTTCCCGCTGGGCGGTTTTACCCCGCTGCAGGCGCAGGAGCTGAACGAGGTCGCGGCCTCGCTTGAGGCGACGCCGATGCAGGTCGCCCTCGCCTGGCTACTCCAGCGCGCGCCCAATATTCTGCTGATCCCCGGCACCTCATCCCGCACGCACCTGGCGGAAAATATTGCCGCCGCCGGACTGGTTCTGCCAGCGGATGCGCTACGCATCCTGGATAATATCGCCAATCGCACGCATCCCTGACCCCTCAGGCCAAATGGAGGGAACGACTTCCCTCCTCAATATTTGCCTGGAAAAACCTCAATACTGCTGGCACTATAGATCCTACAAATGGGGCATGATCGACGATCGTTTTCTCATTATCCCCGTTAATTAAACTTAAGTTTTTTTCCTTCGACCGGTCTCCAGCTTGGAGGCCGTTGTCGTTTTTGTCATGACCAAAATTTGAAACTCTTGATTACAGGAAACACAATATCGAATTCCAAGTTTATACATATCAATCTGGCTGCAAAGATAGTCAATAACATCAAACGCTCATAAAAACATCTGATTAACCCAATCAGAATGTTGCTATTGCTATAAGAAAAATCAAACGCCTCACGACAACTATTTACAAGGGAAGCCTATGACAGAGGGAACGATAAAGACCAGTAAGTATGAAATTATTGCTATTTTCAGAGAGGAGTTGCGCAAACGTACTGAAATTGAAATATTTTTTAACAACACCAGTATCATAACCCAACTGACGCGCGTGGACTTTGCCGAGTTCCATATTCAGACCCATCGCAAAATCCCACCGGGTCATAAAATTCGTTTTCTACTGCATAGCGATTCAGGGAAAATAGAGTTTAATGCAGCCCTGACAAAACATGACAATAGCGGTGTCGATAAAGGTATCCGCTACGCCTTTTCCTTGCCTGAATGCCTGCAGGTCGTGCAGCGTCGCCGCGATCCCCGCTTTCGTTTACGCCACGAGCATGACTTTTATTGCCGCGGGCGCCATAAAAATGGCGAAAACTATCTTTTCGACATCAAAGACATTTCGGACGGCGGTTGCGCGCTGATGACCAAAACGCCAAACCTGAAATTTCTCAGTCATAACGCATTGCTGAAAAATGCCGTACTGATGCTGGCGGAATATGGCGAGATCACCATCGACCTGGTGGTAAAAAATGTCATTATTATCACCCTCGACAATCCCAATGAAGAGAGCGAAAGCTACTATCAGATATCCTGCCAGTTTAAGTTCCGTCATCTCGACGACCAGCGCAGAATAGAGAAGATTCTGCTGGACCTGATCTTAGAAGCCAAGCGCAAAAAGAGAATCTGATACCCTTGGAAAGTATATTGCTGTACACCAATGATAATCTCATTGGTCACTCAATCTATCACTACCTTATTGATAGTCATGAAAATGCCACCCGTTTTGGCTATGACGATGTTATCCAGAGAAAACATCTGCCTGTGGCCCAAACGGTTATTTTCAATTTAATTAATAAGGATATTTCTGCCATCAGAATCCTTGATCTGCTGAATGCGCTCCGCCTTTCCCTGCAGCGCTGCCAGCAGCCGGTGCTGATGGTAAAAAGCGACATTGCCGAGCTATGCCGAGAGTTGATAACTGTCGATAATGCCATGATTATTAGCGAAAACTCACCGCTATCTATGTTTACTTCCATTATCCAGCGCGCGAAGGGCGCCAGCGAACCGCCGCCGCGACGATTGCGCAAACAGCTGTCGCCGCGGGAGTGCCAGATCCTCGAACTGCTGATTGCCAACAATAATAATAAGCGTATTGCCGCTCTGCTCGGCATTGCCCATAAAACGGTCCACAGCCATCGTATCCATATCATGCAAAAGCTGGGCATTGATAATTCCCGCACGATGAACCAGCGTATTGCCGCCCTTCATCAATGTTAAATTTTATAGCGGTAAATCAATAGCGGATAAAGCGTACTTATTCGCTGTTGATTTACATTTCCTGCCATTCCCATTAACCATCAGGTAGCCTATAATTAGACTATCCTCTGCTTATTGTCTGACTAACCTCGTGAAGAGGGATAATGAACACTAAAATATTCGAAGACAACATTTTATCTCGTAATGATATCGCTGTACGCTACGTCTTTCAGAAAATGTTTTCCCCACAAGGTACCTTAGTCGCAGTTGAATGCTTAAGCCGCTTCGATAATCTTCCCGTTTCGCCAGAATATTTTTTCCGCCATGCCACCGCGGCGGTTCGTGAACGTATTTTTCTCGAGCAACTGGCGTTGATTGAACAGCATAAAGCATGGTTTTTACGTAACCATATTTCCGCCACCATTAACGTCGATGACCATATCCTGAATCTGCTACGCCAGAAGGAAATAAAAGAGAAAATTGCCGCCCTGACCTGCGTCCATTTTGAAGTGACCGAAAACGCCGAGAAGCTTCTGAATAATTCCCTCGCCGCCTGGCAAAGCCCGCAGGATACCTCGCTGTGGCTCGACGACTTCGGCTCTGGCTACGCGGGGATAAACGCCATCAGCGGTTATCATTTTGACTATGTCAAAATTGATAAAGATTTTTTCTGGCACCTGATGCGCAAAGAGTCCGGCCGTCAACTGATGGATGCGCTGGTCACCTTTTTATCCCGCAATCATCACAACGTGATTATTGAAGGCGTGGAAAGCGAAGCCCATAAAAAATGGCTGCAGGGTATGGAATGGTTTGCTATTCAGGGGCATTACTGGCAGGAAGTCAGCATTGAACAGCTGGTTGCCGACGATATTGTCATATAAAAAAGCCGGGCTTGCCCGGCTTTTTCGTCTCGCTTAATTATAAACTAATTCCCACGTTGCCCAGCTGGTAATTGGCCCGCTGGTGGCGCTTTTCGGCGTCGGTGAAACGTAGCCCACATAATAGGTGAACAGACCGCCGCTGACCGCGCTTTCCTGCAAATGCACCTGATTTTGCTGCGGGTCCGCAGGGACAATTTTATTACTCTTATCCAGCGTATTATTATCATTGGTCGACAGCGCCAGATAAATATTCTGCGCTCCGTCTGGCAAGGTATTGGCCAGATAGCCCGCGTTCTCATTGCCGACCGCCGTCAGTAAAAAACCGTCGACCCAGCGAACGCTGACCCGCCGCACCTCGTCCTGCGAGGCGGCGCCGCCGTCATGACGCAGCTGGCAGTTTGACAGCGCCAGGGTAAAAGGCTGCGGCTTCATAAACGCGCCGGCCCCGCGATCGTGCACTTCCGCCAGGCTGACCGGCGCCAGCCAGACGTTGCCGCTGCCGGCATGCTGGCCGCCATTGAGCGCGACGCTGCAGGAAATATCCGTCACCCGCCCGGCAAAATCGACCCGTCCGCGATCATAATTGGTCTCGAAACCCCACGCCGAGGGGGCAGCGAGGCTGCCGCAGAGCAGCAACCACGCGATAGTATGTTTCGGCAATCCCTTCATTCCCCCTCCCGTATTAATCGTACGTCAGGTTAAAGATCATATGCGACTCCACCTCGCCGGTGCTGGTCGTCGGGCCATACTGATAAAAGCGCGCGTGCAGCGGGATGGTGATGTAGCGGGTCTCCTGATTATTCAAGCGGCCAACGGTATATTTCTTATTAAACTGCAGCGGGGATCCATCCTTCAGCACCTGGATGCCGACGCCTTTCGCCATCCCGCTGCCGGCCTTTTCATTCAGCAAGGCGCCCATGGTGGCGGTGGTGCTGGTCGCCAGGGTGCCGGAAAAAGAGGTGCTGATGTTGGCGTATCCCGTTTCACTCAGGCCGCCGCTGCACTGCAGATCGATATTAAAATCCTTCCCGCCCGCGGTGGTGCCCACCCCTTTCAGGTCAGTGCGTCTGATGGCGCCCACATCAACATTCATATTTTTCCCGCTCAGTACCGAACAGGAGGGCGAGACCACGGTGATCGCATTGGCGCTCAGATAGGTTTCGAGGATCGGGTTGCCGCCGCTCTCCCAGTCATAGGAGGTGTATTTTCCCGCCGCGAGGGTGCCGCTGCCGGTGGTTGCCGCGGTTTTGATAATCTCCAGCGTAAAACGTGACCCTTCAAGGGAATAGTTGGTGGTGTTATACACCCGGGACGAATAGACGTCGGGATAGACGATATTCACCGTCGCGCCGCCGCGGCTGAAACGCATACCAATCCCCGGCACGTTGGTGGAATAAATTTTATTCCCAAGATCGGTGGCCCCTGGCGAGACGATCTTCGCCGCGAAGCGGTTGGTGCCGGAGGTACAGCGATAGCTCGCCCCGCCCGGGGCGCTCATCGTCCAGTCGCGGGTGAGGATCACCGAGCCCACCGGCAGATCCGGGGGCACCACCACCCTGCCCACCACCATGTCCAGCATCACCGTTGGCGAAGAGAGACGCGTACAGACGGCCCAGGACGAGGTGGTGCCCAGCGCCATTAAGACGATAAAAAGCGTCAGTAATTTCCTCAGCGACATACGCTATCCTTTGTTGTTTGCTGTCCCAGATCCACCGAACACTGCCCGCCGCTCCACTTCACAATCGCGCGTTTGGCGTTCGCATCGCTGATGAACATCATGCTGCCCTGACCGACGACGCCGATCTCCTTGCCGTCGGGGGAGAAAATACTCGCCGCGAACGGCAGCGGCTCATGGTTCGCCTGGCGCGCCTGCAGGGTGAGGTTGTTCTGCACCGTGGTGCCGAACGCCACCTTAACCACGCTGCCTTCCCACGGCACAACCTGCGCCACGGTGCGATCGAAGGCCACGTCGTCATGGCTGCCTTTCGGGTCGATCTCGACGGCGTTGATCCGGTACGGGCGCAGATACGGCAGGATGGCGTAACCGTTGCTGTCCACACGGGTGCCCGGCGATCCCGGGAGCATGGCGCCGGCCGCGTCTTTGGCTTCAATCAGCGCCATCGTCGAGCCGCTTTCCGGCGAGAGCACCACGCCGCCGCTGTGGGCGATCATCGTCCCGCTGGCGCCAATGCCGCTCTGACGATACCCTTCGCCCTGGCTGTAGCTGCCGTTGAGGGTGGTCCATGGCGTACGGTAGCTGCCGTTGAGCGCCACATCGTGCTGACCGCCGGTGGCGGTGGTGGTCGACACGCCGTAGTTAAGGTTGTTTTCACTGTCCAGCGAGCCGTTGATACCAATCTGCGAGCTGGCAAAGCGCGAGTTGTTGAACGAGGTGTTCGACGTCAGGTTGGCGGTGCGGTTATCGCCAAACCACAGCGGGTAGCTGAAGTTGAGTGAAATGCGATCGTCGCGGCGATGGCCGGAGCTGTCCGGGGTATAGACGCGCTGGGCGCTCGCCGACCAGGAGAGACGACCAAACGAATTGTTGTAGCTGACCTGATACTGCTTCTCGGTCCCGGAGCGGTTCCAGTAATCGGAAATACGACCGCTGAGATAAAACCCGCCCCAGCCGTCCGGCAGGTTCTGGTTCACCGTGAAGGTCATGCCGTTTTTTTGCCGCCACAGCGTATAGTTGCTGCGGCTGTTTTTTTCCTGATCGACGGCGTACAGCGCATCGTTGAGGTTGTAATAACCTTTCGTCGAGTAGCGATACGCCGCCAGCACGATGCTGGTCTGGGTATCGGTGAACATGCGGTTAAAGGTGGCGCGATAGCTCTGCCCCGAGTCATCATGGGTATCGCTCTTCAGCCGCGAATGGGTGACGTCAAAAGAGAGCGCGCCGATCCCGGTGTTCATCCCGGTGCCCACCAGGAAGGCCTGATAGTCGTCAAAGCCGGTGACCCCGGTGTAGCCGGTCAGCAGGTTATTGATCCCGTGCTGCCAGGTCGCCTGATAGAGCATCGGCTTGTTGCGTAGCCCGCTGTCGTCCACTTTACCGGCGGAGAGCGCGTAGCGGGTCATGCCCGGACGCAGCAGCTGAGCAACGGAGGCGTAAGGCACGCTGAACACTTCCACCGAGCCATCCGCCTCTTTTACCGAGACTTCAAGATCGCTGCCATAGCCGGATGGATAGACATCCTGCAGGGTAAACGGCCCCGGCGGAACCGTGGTCTGATAGATAATGTTGCTGCCCTGACGCACGGTGACGAGGGCGTTGCTCTGCGCCACGCCGCGAATTTCCGGGGCATAGGAGCGCATGCCGTCCGGGAACATATTGTCATCAGTGGCGAGGTTGACCCCACGCAGACCGATGGTGTCGAAAAATTCGCCATTGGTAAAGATCTGCCCACCGCTGACGATGGAGTTGATCTGCGGGATCGGCCGCTGGAGATAGGTCTGGTTGCTATTCCAGTGCGCTTTACCCTGCTGCTGCTGCCAGTTCAGGTTACCGATATGCTTCAGCAGCCAGCCGTCCCACGACAGACCGGCGTTGACGCCAAGGTAGGCGCTGCTGTTATCCGACCCGCCGACCGAAGAGGTGTGGCTGTTCCAGGCGTTGGCCATCCAGCCAAGATTAAGCGCGGTAATGCCTTTGTCCCAGAACTCCGGGCTGACATAGTTTTTCAGGCGTTGATCTTCATAGATCTGCGGCACTGAAATGTTCAACCGCAGGGAGGACTGGACCAGGTTGTCTTTGACGTTGTCTTCGTTGCGCCAGGATTTGAGGCTACCGCAATAGCCTTCCTGTTCGCTCAGCTGCGGATTGAGCTTTTCCGCCGCGATGCCGTACTGGGTCAGCATCGCTTTGGTGTAGCAGACCCCAAGGTTACCGTCTTTGTCGCGCGCGATGCGCAGATCGTAGCGCCCTTTCCATTCGTCGTTGGTGTAGACGTCAAGGGAGTAAGTGCCTTCGGTAATCGCGCTGGTCGAGAAGCGTGACAGGTCGACCTTTTCGCGACTGCCGACAATAAAGCCGTCGTTAAATTGATATACCGTTCCCGGGTTTTCCTGTCCGCTGGAAAATGGCGGAAAGCAGCACAGCGCGATGGCGATCGCGGTGCTTAATCTTCCCGGGCAGAATGACCTCTGCTTCATTAGCTTTTCCCTTATTTAACGGCCACTTTCACTGCGACATCGGCGCCATAGTCATTAATGTTGTTAACGGTCAGGGTTTCGCCGCGGTTGACGGCGGTGGAGAGCGCCACCGTCTGGCTGGACTGCGGCGCCAGCATCACGGTTTTGCTGTTCAGGGCTTTACCGCCGTCGCGGGAAATACGGCTGACGGTAATGTAGAACGGCGTCGGGTTGTTGATGGCGAGACTGCTGCCGCTGGCGGTCAGGGTCAGCTTCTCGGCCGCCGCATCGCGGTTGCCCAGCCCGGCAGGGCGGTAAATAAATTTAAAGCGGGAACGGATCGCCAGCTGCAGCACGTTCTGGCCTTCATTTTTCTGATCAGCCACCACCGGCGGAATTTCCAGCAGATTCAGCCACCACAGCGTCTCTTTATCTTTCGCCAGACCGGCGCTGCTGCCGAGCTTAATACGCAGCGTGGCTTTGTTGAATAAATCAGATTTCGGGTAAGTCTCCCCCGTAGCGGGTTGTGTTTTCAGGCAATACGCACGCTTT
>NZ_JAIJYL010000045.1:0-21003 GCF_019753495.1 Klebsiella sp. TF21-TM
CTGTTAAAGTTATTTTTATTGACGTTAATTTTTTCTCTTTCCGATAATGGCCGGTTTTCTTTACCGTGACTAAAATCACCAATGGTAAGTAGCTTTAATGGCAGCTCAACCTTTTTTTGCAAGCCGCCGGTGTGGAGAGATAATTTAAGATTAATGCGAGCCTTAGGCACTTCATTCTGGAACGTATCAGTCACTTCTGTCTCTTCCCTTAGTTAATTATCATACACATCTTCGCTTGACACTTAATTAAGCGTAATAATAAAACAGCGCTCAACAAAACAGCAAGCCGCTTGCAATGAGTAAAACTACAGAACAAATACAGCAATAATTCATATCAACAATGAATGATTAGCGCGTCAAATATAAAAAAACGAAAATTCATAAAGTATTAAAAACTACACGTTATCAAAACATCACATGACCCATTTTAATAAATTGCATAAATTTGCTTTAAGTCAATATTGCCATATTACAAGCTTCAATATTAATAACTTTATTGATATTGCAGCATGAATAGTTATAGCAAAAGATGTACTGCACATGTTTGACCTGATACTCAGCACAAAACATCTTGCTTTTACATTTCTACGGCCACCTACATGCAGTGGCGATGTGACAATATTATCTGTTACAGATGATTAAGTTACATGACTCGCATTTATTCGTACAATGCCTTTTGGGTGACTCGGTCACAAGCCGCTATCCCGATGCAACACTCTCTGGACAACAAAGGAGCCAGGCGTTGATATGAAACAGATCACCCTTAGCGATATGCAGCAGCAGAGCGAAGCGGCGGCCAGTTCCCCGCGCTTACGTGCCCATCGCAATTTTCACCCTGAGCTGAGCGACCCGGTGCAGCGTCTGGCTATCGCTATGGAACCCGGCACCTATATCCGCCCGCACCGGCACCGACATACCTTTGAACTTTTGCTGCCGCTGAAAGGTCGCTTTGTGGTGCTAAATTTTGATGATCATGGCGCGATCACTAACCGGGTGGTGCTGGGTGAAACCTGCACGGCGCTGGAAATGGAGCCTGGCACCTGGCATACGGTGCTCTCACTCGACGCTGGTGGAATGGTATTTGAAGTCAAACAAGGCGCTTATCAACCGCTTGCTGAAATCGACACTATGGACTGGGCGCCAGCAGAAGGTCAGCCGGGTACCGCGGAGATGATGGCCTGGTATGCCATCGCGCAGCCAGGAGATCGCTATCCCTCTGTAACCCGGTAAGCTTGGCCGCCGCAAACGGATGCCGCGAGCATCCGTTTGCGTTATCCCTGTCGTCCAGGCATTGATTTCAAGATCCACATTCTCTTCATGATGCGTTCCCTCTCGTCGAGGTCGTTAATAAAAAAAAGTGTTGTATTCAGGCGCTAAGCAAACTATTTTTCTCGAGCGAAATTAATGATAGGATTACACCATCAAGTGAATGGCTGACGTAACAATAAGAATAATCATCTTATTGATATAATATTCTCAACATGAATGAATTTCATCAATCAGACCAGCGACGTTAACAAAAAAAAGCACATGACCATCAGATTTTCATTGCTAATACTGACCGCTATTTTTCTGCAATAAACAATCCTTATGAATATAACAGAACGGAATATCTGGAAATTAAATAATTTACCGCCAATGGAGTATTGTTCCCTTTCCCGGGCGCAAAAATTATTAAACTGTGAAATTGAAGACATTCTTCACTGGCATGATATCGGTGCGATCAATCTATGCCTGAAGCTTAACCCGACGCGGGGAACACTAAAACTCGCCGTCCTTTCTCATCAGGAAAAAGAGGTAACCAACACATTTAATCCACTCAATTCATCTGAGACGCTGGAAACCTACTGGTCGCCACACTCCCATATCCATAGCATTTTGCGGATTGATGGCGATATTCCCGTCATGGAAACCCAGAGCGGGAATACCGTCACGCAGTTCAACGTCAAGGTCACAGCTTCAGGACTCTGGCATCCGCACAGCCGGAATTTAATGGCGTTGCTGGAGGCGCCTAACGATATTCATCGTGAAAACAGGTTCAGCATGATGCTGCCTGAGAAACCGTTTGTTTATTGTCACTTCATTCCGCAGGAAGCCGAAAACCCCATCCTGTCATTGAATCGGCTCTATATTACCAGTCAGGCAATTGAGAAAATATTTGCCCATAGCATTAGCGCCCGACCGATGGATGTCACAAAAAATCCGCTACGGCAACAAACCGGTTATATCCATCAGGAATTAACTTCACTTCCGCAAAGTGAGGTACTGCTGGAATTTATCCACGATCTTATTCTGTCCCATACTTTATTTAATGTGAAATTGCAGACCATGGCTGAGCCAGACAAGACCCAGCTCTTTCATCACGTGCTGGAAAGGCTTAAGGAGGAAGTCATGCTTAGAGAGAATGCCCTGCCCGACGAGGCCGACACCAGCAACGCAGCCCACCGTTAATCCTGGCTCGCCGCCGAGCGACGCACGCCTTCAGGCAGGAGGCAGGCGCTTTTCCTGCTCAAGCGTTAGCGCAATCTCCCGCGCCAGGGCGATAAATTCGCGTGCCGCGGCGCTCTGCCACGCATCCCTGCGCTGGAGCAAACAGGCCGTTCGCTGCAGCAGCGCGGGTTCCAGCTCAATCGCCACCACATCATCATACTGCCCGGCGATCGCCGCCGGCAGCAGTGTCGCAAGGGGCGTTCGCCGAATGACCGACAGAACGGCGCCGATAGAGTTGGCCTCCATCTGCACGTCAGGTTCGAGCCGATGACGACGACAATAACGATCGATCTGCTCCCGGGTGGCAAACTCGCTGCTCAGTAAAATCAGCGGCTGCGCGTCGAGCGCCTGCAGCCTGAGCGCGTTCTCTCTGGCCAGAGGATGCGTGCGGCTCACCACCAGCGCGAGGGTTTCCGTCAGCAGCGGCTGAACGACAATATCCGGGGAACGACTGTCGTCAAAGGCGATGCCGACATCCAGTTCATCCTGCAGCAACATCATTTCCATGCGCTCCTGGTTCATCTCCTGGATCAGCAATTTCACGCCGGGGTAGCGTCGATAGTAGTTTTCCACCAGCGGTCCCAGCATATAGGTGGTGAAGGTCGGCGTCATGGCAATGCGGAGTTTGCCGCGCTGCAGATCCTCAGCGTCATGCAGAGCGCGCCGCCCCTCCTCAAGATCGCGTAACGCCCGGCGGGCATACTCCAGCCAGATCTCTCCGGCATCGGTTAACCGGATATAACGGCCAGAGCGGTCGAAAAGCTGAACCTCCAGCATGGCTTCCAGCTGGCGGATCTGCTGTGACAGCGCCGGCTGGGAGACGTGCAGCGCCGCGGCGGCGCGGGTAAAGCCACGGTGTTCTGCCACAGCGATAAAGTAGGAAAGATGGCGCAGGAGCATCCGCTTACCTATAAGTAATTCAACTAGGGTTCATCATAAATAAGTCTTTTAACTTATGAAACAAGTTACGTACCCTCTACGCACGACCCGTTGCCTCTTTTACCTTGAACATCATCTTATGCAGGAGTGACTATGTCCGCTCACGATCGCTATCTCCAGCGCGCCTTAGCGCTGGCAAAACACAACACAACCCACGGTGGTCGCCCCTTTGGCGCCGTGATGGTGCGCCATAACGAGGTTGTCGCCGAAGCCGTCAACACCTTTCATCTGAGCGGCGACCCAACGGCGCATGCCGAACTGAATGCCGTTCGCGATATTGCCGCCAGGCTGGGAAGCGAAGTTCTGCGCGAATGCGTTATTTACGCCAGCGGACAGCCTTGTCCGATGTGTCTTAGCGCACTCTATTTAACCGGCGTGCGGGAAGTATTTTTCGCCAACAGCAATCAGGACGGAGAGCCTTTTCAGCTATCTACCGCCGCGATTTATCAGCAGTTGCAGCAGCCGCTGGCGCAGCAGACGTTGCCGATCCATCATCGCCCCCAGCCGGAGGGGCTGGCAGTTTATCAGCGGTGGGCGGAACAGCAGCCATGAAAGCCGTGTTGCGACAGAATCTGACGCTGGGGATCCTGGTGCTGATCGGCATAAATATGCGGCCGCTGCTCACCTCCATCGGCCCTTTGCTTCCGGAGATCCGCGCCGCCAGCGGGATGAGCTATACCCTGGCCGCGCTACTGACCGCCCTGCCGGTGGTAGCGATGGGCGTGCTGGCGCTGGCCGGCGGCTGGGTCGATCGTCATGTCGGTCAAAACCGTAGCATTGCGCTAAGCCTGCTGATTATCGCGGCGGGCGCCCTGTTGCGGGAAATCGCCCCGAATAGCGGCCTACTGCTCACCAGCGCCCTGGCCGGAGGCGTTGGCATCGGCATCATCCAGGCTGCCATCCCGGCGGTGATTAAGCGCTTATTCGCCCGACGGACGCCGCTGGTAATGGGGCTATGGTCAGCCGCGCTAATGGGCGGTGGCGGGTTGGGCGCCGCGTTAACGCCGTGGCTGGCGTCGCACAGCACAGCCTGGCGGGATGCGCTGGCCTGGTGGGCGCTCCCCGCCCTCCTCGCCCTGCTCAGCTGGCTGGCGATTTGCCGGCACCTGCCCCGTGCTCCGCATCAGACCAGCGCCGCCCCCCGGGTAGCGATTATTGGCCAGCGCCGCGCCTGGACGCTGGGGCTCTATTTCGGACTGATCAATGCCGGCTACGCCAGTCTGATCGCCTGGCTGCCGCCCTATTATATGCAGCTTGGCGACAGCGCCCAGTACAGCGGCTCGCTGCTGGCGTTGCTGACGGTTGGGCAAACCGCGGGCGCGCTGCTGCTGCCGGCGCTGGCTCGCCAGGATGACCGGCGCCAGCTTCTGCTGTTTGCTCTGGCGCTCCAGCTGATTGGCTTCTGCGGCTTCATCTGGCTGCCGCAGCACTTCTCCGCGCTCTGGGCTCTCGCCTGCGGCGTCGGTCTGGGCGGCGCGTTTCCCCTGTGCCTGGTTCTGGCCCTCGATCATGCCGGACAACCGACGGTGGCCGGCCGGCTGGTAGCCTTTATGCAGGGTATCGGATTTATTATCGCCGGCCTGTCTCCCTGGCTTTCCGGCCTGCTGCGTAGCCTGAGCGGGAACTACACCCTTGACTGGTCCTGGCATGCGCTCTGTGTCCTGTTACTCATGGCGATCACGCTGCGCTTTATCCCGGCACACTACCCTGCCGAGTGGCGACAGCGCGCCTCTGATCTGCATTAAACCGGTGGCGCGTGGCAACGTGAATGCCGCGCGCCAAGCCTGACTAGCCCCGCTAATCGCCCTGATGAGAAACCCGTTTTCGCAGCGTCGCTGGCGCTAAATTTATTACCGGGCGAAATTAATGTGTCGCCGAATCACGACACTCGTAAGTAACTAAAAATTAATAAAAAAATGCCTCTTGTTTCCCTGATTTTTTAGGCGTACATTAGCGCCATCTGGAGCACTTAACGCACAGAATTGCGAGCTGCCGCAGGGTGAGATTTCACCAGCGACAGCCCTTGAAAAACAGAACAATTAATTCATTTGAACGTCGCATAAGCGCGTGGAGTGATGAGTCGTGAAATACTTCTTTATGGGCCTCTCTTTTATGGTCATCGTTTGGGCCGGTACTTTTGCCCTGATGATCTAGACTGCAGCGGTGTCAAAAAAAACGGGAGCCCAGAGGCTCCCGTTTTTGTTATAGCGTATTCGCCGAAGCGCTAGCTCGCGGCAGGCAGCAAGCCATCCGCGCGGAACATCGCCTTAATGCCGCGGATCGCCTGACGCGTCCGGTCCCGGTTCTCGATCAGCGCGAAGCGGACATGGGTATCGCCATAATCGCCAAAGCCAATCCCCGGAGAAACGCAAACCTTCGCTTCGTTAAGCAGCTTTTTCGCGAACTCCAGCGAGCCCATGTCGGCATAAGGTTCCGGAATTTTCGCCCAGACGTACATGGACGCTTTCGGACACTCCACCATCCAGCCGGCCTCATGGAGCCCTTTCACCAGCACATCGCGGCGGCGCTTATACTGTTCAGCGATATCCCGCACGCATTGCTGATCGCCCTCCAGGGCAGCGATCGCCGCCACCTGCAGCGGCGTAAACGTGCCGTAGTCATGGTAGCTTTTGATGCGGGCAAGCGCGTTCACCAGGGTCTTATTACCAACCATAAAGCCAATGCGCCAGCCGGCCATGTTATAGCTTTTCGACAGGGTAAAGAACTCGACGGCGACATCGCGCGCGCCGGGCACCTGCATGATGGAGGGCGCTTTCCAGCCGTCATACACGATATCGGCATAGGCCAGATCGTGGACGACCAGGATGTCATACTGCTTCGCCAGAGCGACAACCTTTTCAAAGAAATCCAGCTCGACGCACTGCGCGGTCGGATTCGAGGGAAAGCCAAGGATCATCATCTTCGGCTTCGGATAGCTCTCGCGGATGGCGCGTTCCAGTTCGTTAAAGAAATCCACCCCTTCCACCAGCGGCACCGAGCGCACCTGCGCCCCGGCAATCACCGCGCCGTAGATATGGATCGGGTAGCTGGGGTTCGGCACCAGCACGGTGTCGCCATGATCCAGCGTCGCCAGCATCAGGTGCGCCAGCCCCTCTTTCGAACCAATGGTGACGATCGCTTCCGATTCCGGATCGATATCGACGTTATAGCGTTCTTCGTACCAGCGCGAAATAGCGCGACGCAGGCGTGGGATCCCCCGCGAGGTAGAGTAACCATGGGTGTCAGGCCGCTGGGCGACGGTGCAGAGTTTTTCCACGATATGCGGCGGCGTCGCGCCATCGGGATTGCCCATACTGAAATCAATAATATCTTCGCCGCGCCGGCGCGCAGCCATTTTCAGTTCGGCAGTAATATTAAAAACGTACGGGGGGAGACGATCGATACGCGTAAAACGGCGTTCAGGACTGGATTCAGCCATAGGTTCCTCTGATTAACGTTAGCGCCCGGACCGTCCGAGCGACGCTGCCGCTGTTGCGGCTCGTTTAGAAAATAACCTGAAAAAAATCACGTTGTCGAGTGCCCTGACGAAAAATAATCACTGGCGTTAAAAACGGGTATCGTCTGCGCTAAATACGGCAGTACGCTGCGGGATGAATACCGTTTTGTCTGCAAGTGGTAACATATTGATATCTTTTCTATCACGGGTATTTATCGTTTCTTCTGGCGTCTGGCGGTACATCGCCTCCCCACCCCTCAATCCCCTTTTAAAAGTGCGCCTTTTCCTCATTATTTTTCTGCGTCTGGTCTTCTGTCGTCAGGTTTTTTATCATGTCCTTTTCTGGCCACTGACGCGGCGCACCCATGCACGAAATCTTTACTATGATGCTGGCGGTCTATGATCGTGCGGCCCTGATGCTTATTTGCCTGTTTTTTCTCATTCGCCTGCGCCTGTTCCGCGAACTGTTGCATAAGTCGGCGCATACGCCGAAAGAGCTGCTGGCTGTCACCGCCATTTTCTCGCTGTTCGCGCTCTTCAGTACCTGGTCCGGTGTGCCGGTGGAAGGATCGCTGGTAAACGTGCGCATCATCGCCGTGATGTCCGGCGGGATCCTGTTTGGTCCCTGGGTGGGGGCCATTGTCGGGGTGATTGCCGGTGTGCACCGCTATCTGATTGATATTGACGGCGTGACCGCCGTGCCCTGCTTTATCACCAGCATCATCGCCGGCCTGCTGTCGGGGTTGATTAACCGCAAAGTGGCCCGCGATCAACGCTGGAAAATCGGCATTCTGGCCGGAATGGTCTGCGAGACTCTGACCATGATCCTGGTGGTGATCTGGGCCCCTTCCCTCAGCCTCGGCGTGGATATTGTTTCGAAAATTGGTATCCCGATGATCCTCGGCAGCGTCTGCATCGGTTTTATCGTGCTGCTGGTGCAGAGCGTGGAAGGGGAAAAGGAGGCCAGCGCCGCGCGGCAGGCGAAACTGGCGCTCGACATTGCCAACAAAACCCTGCCGCTGTTCCGTCAGGTCAACAGCGATTCTCTGCGCCAGGTTTGCGACATTATCCGCCGCGACATTACCGCCGACGCGGTGGCGATCACCAATACGGAACACGTGCTGGCCTACGTGGGCGTCGGTGAAGCCAACTATCAACATCATAACGATGTCATCAGTCCCACCACCCGACAGGCCATCCGTTATGGAAAAATCATTATTAAAAACAATGATGAAGCCCACCGCACGCCGGAGATCCACTCCTTGATGGTCATTCCGCTGTGGGAAAAAGGGGTGGTCACCGGTACGCTAAAAATCTATTACTGCCACGCCCATCGCATCACCTCGACGCTGCAGGAGATGGCGATAGGCCTGTCACAAATCATCTCCACCCAGCTGGAGGTTTCCCGCGCCGAACAGCTACGGGAGATGGCCAACAAAGCGGAGCTGCGCGCTCTGCAAAGCAAGATTAACCCGCACTTTTTATTCAATGCCCTGAACGCGATCTCCTCCTCGATTCGCCTTAATCCGGACACCGCGCGCCAGCTCATTTTTAATCTGTCGCGCTATCTGCGCTATAACATCGAATTAAAAGACGATGAGCAGATTGATATCAAACGAGAGCTGTATCAGATCAAAGATTACATCGCCATTGAACAGGCGCGATTCGGCGACAAACTGACGGTTATCTATGATATTGACGACGACGTCAGCTGCGTGATCCCAAGCCTGCTTATCCAGCCTCTGGTGGAAAATGCCATTGTGCACGGCATTCAGCCGTGTAAAGGGAAAGGCGTGGTGACGATCGGTATCAATGAGTGCGGTAATCGGGTTCGCATCAGCGTTCGCGACACCGGCAACGGCATCGATCCCGCCGTGGTCGCCCGCGTGGAAGCCGATGAAATGCCGGGTAACAAAATCGGCCTGCTCAACGTTCATCATCGGGTGAAACTTCTCTATGGCGAGGGGCTGCATATCCGCACCCTGACGCCAGGAACGGAGATCGCTTTTTATGTCCCCAATCACTCTACGCCGCAGGCGCTGACGGAGTCTCTGTTGTCATGAGCGGAGAAAAGATGAAAGTTATCATTGTGGAGGATGAGTTTCTGGCCCAACAGGAACTCTCCTGGCTTATCAACACCCACAGCCAGATGGAGATCGTCGGCAGCTTTGACGACGGACTGGACGTGCTGAAATTTCTCCAGCACAACAAGGTCGACGCCATCTTTCTCGATATCAATATTCCATCGCTGGACGGCGTTCTGCTGGCGCAGAACATCAGCCAGTTCGCCCATAAGCCTTTTATCGTCTTTATCACCGCGTGGAAAGAACACGCCGTGGAAGCCTTTGAGCTAGAGGCGTTTGACTACATTCTGAAGCCCTACCAGGAGTCGCGCATCATCAATATGCTGCAGAAGCTGACCGCCGCCTGGCAGCAGCAGAATAACGCCGCTTCCGGGTTAACCAGCGTGGCGCCTCGGGAAAACGACACCATCAATCTGATAAAAGATGAGCGGATCATCGTCACCAGCATTCATGATATCTATTATGCCGAGGCGCACGAGAAGATGACTTTCGTCTACACTCGCCGGGAGTCATTCGTCATGCCGATGAACATTACCGAATTCTGCAGCAAACTGCCCACCGCACATTTCTTTCGCTGTCACCGCTCGTACTGTGTGAATCTCAGCAAAATTCGGGAAATTGAGCCGTGGTTTAACAATACCTATGTGCTACGCCTGCGCGACCTGGAGTTTCAGGTTCCGGTCAGTCGCAGTAAAGTGAAAGAGTTTCGCCAGCTGATGAATCTGTAGACGGCGGGGCTCCCCGCCTGGCCGGGCTACGACAGTAGCCCGGGAGGAATGCGCTTACAGCACTTGACCCAGCGTCTGACGCAGATGCGCGCCGGAGCCCAGCAGGCCTGGGTTGTCATGCACGATCAGGTAAACCGGGATATCCTGGACATAGGCTTTAAAACGACCTTTGTCCTCAAAACCGCCGCGGAAGCCGGAGGCTTTAAAGAACTCCAGGAAGCGCGGCACGATGCCGCCAGCGATATAGACGCCGCCAAACGTCCCCAGGGTCAGCGCCAGGTTTCCACCGAAGCGCCCCATAATGACGCAGAACAGCGACAGCGCCCGGCGACAGTCGGTGCAGCTATCCGCCAGCGCCCGCTCGGTGACCTCACGCGGCTGCAGGTTCTCCGGCAGTCGACCATCCGATTTGACTATCGCGCGATAAAGATTGACCAGACCAGGACCGGAGAGGACGCGTTCTGCGGAGACATGCCCCAGCTCAGCGCGCAGCTCTTCCAGAATAATGCCCTCTTCTTCGCTGTTCGGCGCAAAATCGACATGGCCGCCTTCGCCCGGCAGGCTGACCCAGCGCTTATCAACGTGTACCAGATGGGCTACGCCCAGCCCGGTTCCGGCGCCATAAACGGCGATCGGTTTGCCGGCTACCGGCGCGCTGCCGCCGAACTGAATCAGGTGCTCGGCTTTCAGCATCGGGATGGCCATTGAAACGGCGGTGAAATCGTTGATAATCTCCAGGTGCGCAAAGCCAAGGTTGCGCTTCATCTCGGCGATGGAGAAGGCCCAGGTATGGTTGGTCATCGCCACCCAGTCGCCGGTGATCGGGCAGGCGATAGCGATACAGCCTTCGCTGACCGTCACCTGATGCTCCTCGAGATAGACGCGCACCACCGCCTCCAGACTGGGATAATCGAGCCCGGAATAGGTCTTTGCACGAGAGATCTCTCCGCTCGCCAGATCACACAGCGCCAGGCGGGCGTTGGTCCCCCCGACATCTCCTACTAAAGCAAATTTTGTCATTCCGTTACGGCTCCGCTAAAGTCAAAATAAATCTTTTGGCACACTGTAAATTCATGGCGGCTTAACAACAACGTCCAACTCGCGGACGCCCCTTGTTTAGCGACACAGGTCACATTTAGTTTGTAATCAATGCAAAGTAGCCTATTAACGAGGCCACGGGTATCAGACGCCGCCTTAACTTTATCGTTTCAGCACCATTTGCATCGACGGTCCCCGCCGACAAAGGCAAAGTAGTGCTCCTGAACTTTAACAAGGACATTTTCATGCTCCATCCTCGCGCCAGAACAATGCTGATCCTGTCGGTGCCGGCTATCCTGATTGGCATCGCCTCCAGTCTGATCCTGATCGGCGCGATGAAGATTGCCGCGTTGCTGCAGCGCATCCTGTGGAGCAATCTGCCTGTGCAGTTTGGAGTAAGCGCCGAGAACCCGCTGTGGATCATCGCCATTCTCACGGCGACGGGGATCGCGGTGGGCCTGATCGTCCGTTACAGCCCGGGGCATGCCGGGCCGGACCCGGCGACCGAGTCGTTAATCGGCGCGCCCATTGCCACCGGCGCGCTGCCCGGGCTGCTGGCGGCGCTGATCCTTGGCCTCGCCGGCGGCGTCAGCCTCGGCCCGGAGCATCCGATTATGGTGGTGAATATTGCGCTGGCCGTCGCCGTCGGCTCCCGACTGTTCCCGCGGGTCAGCTCTCTTGACTGGACCATTCTCGCGGCCTCAGGCACCATCGGCGCCCTCTTCGGCACCCCGGTGGCCGCCGCGCTGATTTTTTCGCAAACCCTCAACAGCAGCAACGAGTCGCCGCTATGGGATCGTCTGTTTGCCCCGATGCTTGCCGCCGCCGCGGGCGCGCTGACCACCGGGCTGTTTTTCCACCCCCACTTCACGCTGCCGCTCCCACACTATAGCCAGATGCACTTCGTCGATATTGTCAGCGGCATGATCGTCGCCCTGATCGCTATCGCCGTCGGTATGGTCGCCGTCTGGTGTCTGCCGCGCCTGCACACGCTGATGCATCGCCTGAAAAACCCGATCCTGACGCTGGGCCTCGGCGGCTTGCTGTTAGGGATCCTCGGGACCATTGGCGGACATTTAACGTTGTTTAAGGGGCTGGATGAGATGCAGCAGCTGGCCTTCAGCCAGACGCTGACCGCCTCGGATTATCTGCTCATCGCGCTGGTTAAACTGGCTGCGCTGGTTCTCGCCTCGGCCTGCGGCTTTCGCGGCGGGCGGATTTTCCCCGCGGTCTTCGTCGGCGTGGCGCTGGGGCTGATGCTGCATGCCCACGTGGACGCCGTGCCGGCGGCGATCACCGTCTCCTGCGCGATCCTCGGCATGGTGCTGGTCGTCACCCGCGACGGCTGGCTGAGCCTGTTTATGGCCGCCGTGGTGGTGCCGGACACCACGCTGCTGCCGCTGCTGTGCATTGTGATGCTCCCGGCCTGGCTGCTGCTGGCCGGGAGGCCCTTGATGATTGCCAGACACCATACCGACTAAACGCGGCTGTTTCGTTCCTCCAGCGCCTGCGTCACCGCGCGCAGGAAATCGGGGATATCCATTTTCGGCAGCATCACTTCCACCAGGGTGAGCGTATCGGAGGTGATGCTCTCCGCCATCGCCTCCCGTAGCTCATCGGTGTGCGTAACCCGCCAGCAGCGCGAGGCAACGTCCGGGGCGAAGGCTTCCGGCAGGCGTCGCCAGTCCCACAGGGCAATGTCATTGTAGCGCTGCTCCGGGCCGTGAATCGCCCGCTCCACGGTATACCCTTCGTTATTCAGCAGCAGAATAAGCGGCTTTTGCTTATCGCGCAGCATAGAGCCCATCTCCTGAATCGTCAGCTGGGCGGCGCCATCGCCGACGATCAGCACCACCCGCCGCTCTGCCGCCGCGGTTTGCGCGCCATAGGCGGCCGGGAGGGTAAAACCAATCGAGCCCCACAGCGGCTGGACGATCAGCGACGCCCCTGACGGCAGCTTCAGCGCGGCAATGCCGAAGGCGGCCGTCCCCTGGTCGGCGAGAATAATATCGCCGGGACGCAGCGCCCCCTGCACCGTCGCCCAGAAATTTTTCTGCGTGAGTTCGCCGTCGGCCTCCTCCTCCACTTCCGGCGCCACGACCTGAGGCGCAGCCCACTCCGCCGCCAGCGGTGCGGAAAGGGTCATCAGCGCAGCCAGTGCCTGATCCATCGGCACGCCGCTGAACCAGTGATCGCCCACCCTGACCGCGAAGGGCTGGATCTCTATCGTCTTATCCCGCGCCAGATGCTGGGTGAATCCTGCGGTGATGGTGTCGGTGAAGCGCGTGCCGATGCAGATGATGGTGTCGGCGTTTTCGATGGCCTCCCGGGTCTGCGGCGCGCTGGCGATACCGCTGTAGGTGCCGACAAAACCTCTCTGCTGCTCATCGAACAGCCCCTTGCCCATTAGCATGGTGGCGTGGGCGACGGGGGTTTTCGCTACCCATTCCCGGAGCGTGTTTTGCAGGCCATAGCGTTGCGCGAGGAAGTCCGCCAGCAGGGAGATGCGTCGACTGCCCCGCAGCAGGCGGCTGGCATGCTCGCAGAATCCGGCGAGCTGGTTTTCATCCGCCGGAGCGGCCTCCACCAGCAAGCGCTGCGCTGGGGCAATCGCTGCCGCTCTGGCGACATCGGCCGGCAGCATCAGATAGCCAGGCCGATGATGCGTCAGCATATCGCGCAGAACACGGTCGATCTCATGGCAGGCGTTGCCGGCGGTCAGCAGCGCCTGGCTACAGGTGATCTGCTCGCTCATCCGCGCAAAATGGCGGAAATCGCCGTCGCCCAGGGTGTGATGCAGCAGTTCGCCGCGCTGCTGAGCGCCAGTGGAGGGCGCGCCGACGATATGTAATACCGGAATATGCTCCGCATAGCTGCCCGCCACGCCGTTCAGGGCGCTCAGTTCGCCGACGCCGTAGGTTGTTAGTAACGCACCGGCTCCCTTAATGCGTGCATAACCGTCAGCAGCATAGGCCGCATTGAGCTCGTTGGCGCAGCCGACCCACCCCAACGCATTGTGCGCAATGACCCGGTCGAGAAACTGTAAGTTGTAATCTCCCGGCACGCCGAACAAGCGGTCAATACCGCAGTCGACGAGGCGATCCAGCAGATAATCCCCAATAGTGTAAGTCGGTTGCATATCCATTTTCCTCATTTTGGCGCAGGTGTAATTTGAGTATTGAATAAGCGATCCGCCTGTCCAGAAAGGGGGTGATAAAGGCGGTGTAAAGCAATAATTACGCCGAAAAAGCGATGTACTCCACGCAGAACATTGATTAGTGTAAACGTATACACACCCTGTTTTATCTGCGGAGGAAGAATGGTTTACCAGGCAAGTACCACGCGATATCAAACGATGGCCTATCGTCGCTGCGGCCGCAGCGGCCTTCAGCTGCCGGCAATTTCTCTCGGTCTGTGGCATAACTTTGGCGATGAAACGCGGGTGGAAACCAGCCGGCAGATGCTCCAGCACGCATTTGACCTCGGCATTACCCATTTCGACCTGGCCAACAACTATGGGCCGCCGCCGGGCTCGGCGGAGAGCAATTTTGGCCGCATCCTCAAAGAGGCGCTCCTGCCCTATCGCGATGAGTTGATCATCTCCACCAAGGCGGGCTACACCATGTGGGACGGCCCTTACGGCGACTGGGGTTCACGCAAATATCTGGTGGCCAGCCTTAACCAGAGCCTGCAGCGCATGGGGCTGGAATATATCGATATTTTTTATCATCACCGCCCGGACCCGGAAACACCGCTGACGGAAACGATGCGCGCGCTTGATCACCTTGTCCGTCAGGGTAAAGCGCTGTACGTCGGCATCTCCAACTATCCGCTGGCCCAGGCGCGGGAGGCGGTGAAGATCCTTAACGATCTCGGCACCCCCTGCGTCATTCACCAGCCCCGCTACTCCATGTTTGAACGCGGCGTGGAAGAGGGGCTGCTGGATTTTTTGCAGACGGAAGGGGTGGGAAGTATAGCGTTTTCACCGCTGGCCGGCGGACAGCTCACCGACCGCTATCTCAACGGCATTCCGGCAGACTCACGTGCCGCCAGCAGCAGTCGTTTTCTGCAGCCGGAGCAGCTGACCAGCGCCAGATTAGAAAAAATTCGTCAGCTGAATACGCTGGCGGAAGCACGCGGGCAGAAGCTGTCGCAGATGGCGCTGGCCTGGGTGCTGCGCGAGGAGAAAGTCACCTCCGTGCTGATCGGCGCCAGCAAAACCGCCCAGCTGGATGACGCTGTCGGAATGCTGAAACATCGTCATTTCAGCGCCGAAGAGTGCGCCGCGATTGATGCCATCCTGGCGCTGTAAAGCAAATGTTACTTTAGCAAAAAGTGCTCTTTTCTGTGCTTTCGGAGTTCGTCCGATGCGATAGGTCTTTACCGGCCCGTAATATCACGTTAACAGGCCGCTTAGGGCCCCGATCGTGAAGGAGAAGAGTATGTTCAGGTCACTGATTCTGGCAGCAGTACTGCTGGCCGCAGCGCCATTAGTCGCTAACGCTGGTGAAATCACCCTGTTGCCATCGATAAAATTACAAATTGGCGATCGTGACAATTACGGTAACTACTGGGACGGTGGCAGCTGGCGCGACCGTGATTACTGGCGTCGTCACTATGAATGGCGTGATAACCGTTGGCATCGTCATGACAACGGCTGGCACAAAGGCTGGTACAAAGGCAGAGATAAAGCCTGGGAGCGCGGCTATCGCGCCGGCTGGAGCGACCGCGACGATCGCCGCGGCGGCTGGGGACGTGGTCCCGGCGGGCGTGGTCACGGTCATGGACATGGCCATCACTAACAGACGAAAAGGGGAGCCCATCGGCTCCCCTTCACTTTGTTCCGCATCAGGAGGCCATTAATCCACCCCGAGCAACGATCCCACAATTAACCAGCCGTTCAGGCTCACCACAATCGCGACTATCGCCCAGCCGATGCCTCTCACCCAGCGGGTATTCACCAGGTCTCCCATTAGCTTTGCATTGCTGGTAAATATCAGCAGCGGTACCAGGGCAAGCGCAATACCAAAGCTCAGCAACACCTGACTCATCACCAGGATGCGCGTTGGATCCAGCCCCAGCAGAATGACGACAAACGACGGCAGCATAGTGACCGCCCGGCGAAACCACAGCGGAATATGAAAGCGAATGAAGCCCTGCATGACCACCTGACCTGCGAGAGTCCCCACCACCGTCGATGATAAACCTGCAGCGACCAGGCTGAGGCCAAAGATGGTCGCCGCCGCATGGCTCAGCAGCGGCTCCAGCGTTCTGTAAGCCTGATCAAGATCGGCGACGCCGGTATGGCCATTGAAATGGAATGCCGCCGCGGCGGTCGCCATCATCGCCAGGTTGACGAACCCGGCAATGGTCATGGCGATCGCCACATCCCAGCGGGTCGCGTTATAGCGCTCTTTTCGCGTCCCGCCGTGCAGGTGCTGGGTAAGCGAGGAGTGTAAGTAGATCACGTGCGGCATAATGGTGGCCCCCAGCACCCCGGCGGCTAAGAATACCGCCTCGCCGTTGGGCAGCGTAGGGATCGCCAGCCCTTTGGTCAGGGGAGCCAGCGCGGGCTGGGAAAAGATCAACTCAACGACATAGGCGACGGCAACAAACAGCAGCAAGCCGCCAATCACCTTCTCCAGCGGTTTTTGTCCGCGCCGCTGCAGCATCAGGATCAGGAAGGTCGCCACCCCGGTCAGCACCGCCCCTTGCAGAAGCGATACGCCCAGCACCAGCTTAAAGCCAATCGCAGCGCCGATAAATTCGGCCAGGTCGGTGGCCATGGCAATGATTTCCGCCTGCACCCAGTAAAACCACACTACCGGGCGCGGGTAATGGTCGCGGATCTGCTCGGCCAGGTTTTTACCGGTGGCAATGCCGAGTTTGGCAGAGAGCACCTGGATCAGCATTGCCATCAGGTTGGCCCATACCACCACCCACAGCAGCTGATAGCCAAAGCTGGCGCCAGCCTGAATATTCGTGGCGAAATTACCCGGATCGATATAGCCAATGGCAGCGACGAAAGCTGGCCCCATTAAGGCGAGCTTCACCTTGCGCGCGGCGCGACTACTGCTATTCTCAACGCGACTGCTAGTCATCTTCTGCCTCTGGAAATATAGCCTTTGCTATGTTTCATGCTATCAAAATGCGAATGATTATCAAGTTCATTTAGAATGGAGATAATGATTGCTGTGATAGGAGGGAACAATTGCTGGCCGGAAATGAAAAACGGGCGTCAGTAAACCCGATCGCGCCCGCTATTAAGAGTAGTACAAGAATGCAACTTTTAAAACCTTTACGTAACATAACAAAAGTGGATGTTTGATCACTATTTTTGCCATTGGTCACAGTTCCTTGCAATAGTGTGCAATTGATCTCGTTTTCTTTAAAGCCGTTGCATAGAATGTGCACGGAAATTTAACCTGCCTCATATTTGGAGCAACTATGGACCGCGTCTTGCATTTTGTCCTCGCGATCGTTGTGGTGGCTATACTGGCCCTGTTGGTCAGTCATGACCGTAAAAAGATCCGTATTCGTTATGTTGTTCAACTGCTTGTCATTGAAGTCCTGCTGGCCTGGTTCTTCCTGAACTCCGATATTGGTCTGGGTTTTGTGAAAGGCTTCTCCGAGATGTTTGAAAAACTTCTCGGCTTTGCCAACGAAGGGACAAACTTCGTGTTCGGCAGCATGAACGACAAAGGTCTGGCCTTCTTCTTCCTTAAGGTTCTGTGCCCTATCGTCTTCATTTCCGCGTTGATCGGTATTTTGCAGCATATTCGCATCCTGCCGATTGTTATTCGCGCCATCGGTACCGTGCTGTCGAAAATCAACGGCATGGGCAAGCTGGAGTCCTTCAACGCCGTCAGCTCGCTGATCCTCGGCCAGTCGGAAAACTTTATTGCCTATAAAGATATTCTCGGCAAAATGTCGCGCAACCGTATGTACACCATGGCGGCGACCGCGATGTCCACCGTATCGATGTCCATCGTTGGCGCATACATGACCATGCTGCAGCCGAAGTACGTCGTCGCGGCGCTGGTGCTCAACATGTTCAGCACCTTTATCGTTCTGTCGTTGATTAACCCGTACCGTGTGGAAGAGAGTGAAGAAAATCTGCAGATGTCGAATCTGCACGAAGGCCAAAGCTTCTTCGAGATGCTGGGCGAGTACATTCTGGCGGGCTTTAAAGTCGCGATTATCGTGGCGGCGATGCTGATCGGCTTCATCGCGCTGATCTCCGCGCTGAACGCCCTGTTCGCCACTGTGACCGGCTGGTTCGGCTACAGCATCTCCTTCCAGGGGATCCTTGGCTATATCTTCTACCCGGTCGCCTGGGTGATGGGCGTGCCGGCAAGCGAAGCGCTGCAGGTGGGCAGTATTATGGCTACCAAGCTGGTCTCCAATGAATTCGTCGCCATGATGGATCTGCAGAAAATCGCCTCGACGCTCTCCCCGCGCGCGGAAGGCATTATCTCTATCTTCCTGGTCTCCTTCGCCAACTTCTCGTCTATCGGCATCATCGCCGGGGCGATCAAAGGTCTGAACGAAGAACAGGGCAACGTGGTTTCTCGCTTCGGTCTGAAGCTGGTTTACGGCTCCACGCTGGTCAGCGTCCTGTCTGCTTCTATTGCGGCTCTGGTTCTGTAACAGGCGCCTGTCATCTGAGCCGGGCGATGCCCGGCTTTTTTTACCCGTCATTCGCCCAGCGGCTGGGGCTTGCCCACCAGGTAGCCCTGCAGATAATTCACCCCCAGCTCCAGCAAGCGCGCTTTTTGCGGTTCGCTTTCGACATATTCCGCCACCACGCTCATCCGTTTCGCCCGCGCCATCTCGACAATCGATTTCACCATAATGGCGTCCAGCGGGTCAGTGAGGATGTCGCGGACGAAGCAGCCGTCAATCTTGATGATATCGGCCTGGAGATGCTTCAGTCGTTCATAGTTCGCATATCCGGTGCCAAAGTCATCAATGGCGATGGCGCAGCCAAACGCGCGCAGCGCTTCAAGATTTTGCCGGCTGATGTCGGCATTGGAAAAGGCCTGCTCTTCAGTGACTTCAATAGTGATAAGGTCTGGTGAGACCGCATAGCGTTGAAACAGCGCGATAATCTGCGCGGCGCTATCCTTTTGCATCAGGGTTGCAGGCAGCAGATTGACCGAGAATCGCTGGCCAGCGTGCTGATGAAGCACGCTGAACAAGGTCTCCAGCACCAGCATGTCGAAACGTTGGCTGAGGTTAAACTGCACAATCAACGGGATAAACTGATCGGGCATAATGACGCTATCGCCACAGCGCATCCGGGTGAGGATCTCATGATATCCCTCCCCTTCCCTGTTCTGAATCGGTTGCGCATAGAGCATGAGCGCCCGCTCTTTGAGCACCTGCTTGACGCGCATGAGGAGGCGCACCTGCTCGGTGGTTTGATCCACCACCAGCTCCTGCTCCTCATCCAGCGCCAGCACCCGACGTTCGCTGCCCGCCTGTTCGGAAAGCCAGCTTAGCTGACCCAGCATCTGGTGAAGTCCCTCGCGCTGACCGTCGTCGCGGCCCCAGGCCGCGCCAAACTCCAGATCCAGCGGCTGATTGTGCCAGCTGAATTTTTTGTGGTTGAGAACCGCGACCATATGGTGCAAACGGGATGAGGGTTCCGGTCCATCAAGCACGAGGATCAGTTCGCTGCCCGGCACCTGGAAAACTTTATCCGCCGCCCCCAGCAGCGGTTGCAGCGCCCGAATAATCTGCCGTTTACAGTCCACCCCCATCATCAGGCCATAATGCCTGCTGAGAAAGTCGAGATTATGAATACGCAGGCTGCAGATAACCTGCTGCGGACAGCTTTGTAAATGGCTCTCCAGCGCGCGCAGGTTAGGCAAGCCAGTCAGCGGATCTTCTTCCGCCTGACTACGCCAGCGGCGTTTATTGCGATCGCTGCGGGCATAGGTGTCTGCCATATAAAACAAACAGATAGTAAAGGAGATCAACACTGACAGAACAAAGGATAATGAATACTCGCTTTGGACGCCCTGGAGAAAGTTTTTGTTATACACCACCAGTAAAAAAGCCGAGACCGACCATGAAATACGCAGCAGCGCATGACCAATCCGGCTAATCCCGATAAAGTAGACGATAAAAATCACCGGAACTAAATAACCGGCAATAAATTCAGACTGATACGGCGCACACAATAGCGTTAATATCACCGCCAGCGCGATAAACCAATATAGCGTAAAGGAACGATATTTTGCTGCCAGCCACGGTAAACATTCCTGCCGCCAGAATCGTCGAGCGTAGCGTGGATTGATAATCATCCGCATTGGATAATATAAAAAGGTGGTAAAAATTAATGCTGCGCTGATTAAACTTTGAATATCTATTACGGTGTAAATCAACGGCATACTACCAAAATAGCTGGTAATAGATAGGGGAAACGCAAAATATTGTCCGGCGAGGTACATGGTGATTTTCAGCAGCACCGGCGCGAAGAACCCGCCCCAGAAGATCCGCGCCCCCATATGTTTCGCCGTTGGACCACAGCGCCAGCGCTTACCCACCATCAGTCTTAGAATAGCGCAGGAGACGAACACCGCAAACAGCTGACAAAAGAGTAAGATAAACGCCTGCGGTAGCGTTAATTTAATTATCAGGCTATTGGTAATGGCAAATGCGAGAATTAATGGCGCAATCGCATAGCGACCAAAGATAAAAATAACAGAAAACATTACGCTGATTGGCAGCCAGGCAATATAAATAAGATTGCCATCAATAACCGTTTGCGGTGAAATAAAACGAGCCAGCGGAATAGCGACTAAACAGACGATAAAGGCCAACAGAGTTTTTTTGATATTAATGTTAATTTTATCAACCATTATTGTTAATTAAAACTCCGGCAACCTCATTACGTTTAATGGGGGAAATGTTATGTTGCTTATTTAGGGCAAGCAAGGTGAATTATCAGGAAAAAGTCTGAAATTACTTTCGATTTTAATAGCTGGAGATTAACTGACGTAACCAGAAAGTGCTTTACATGAAAATAGATAAAAAAAAACCCCGCCGAAGCGAGGTTTCTGAATTTTGGTGGAGCTAAGCGGGATCGAACCGCTGACCTCTTGCATGCCATGCAAGCGCTCTCCCAGCTGAGCTATAGCCCCACAGGACCTCTTTACGAACCAAATCCGCTGGGTGCAGAATTTGGTGGAGCTAAGCGGGATCGAACCGCTGACCTCTTGCATGCCATGCAAGCGCTCTCCCAGCTGAGCTATAGCCC
>NZ_JAIJYL010000046.1:0-19341 GCF_019753495.1 Klebsiella sp. TF21-TM
TTTTTCTCTTCAACCGAACCGGCTGTTTGTGTGAAGTGATTCACATCTGCCGTGTCAGTGGGAGCGCATTATAGGGAGTTCGCCGGAAGTAGCAAGGGTTAAAATAGAAAAATCTTATCGACCGCTCATTATTTGAACTTTTCGCTTATTCCTCTTCCTACCATTAAAGCCGTCATCCCAGTGTTCATGCGGCCTGCAGCGTAGTTAACTCGAAAATCGGTTTTTGGCAAAAATGTGATTTTTCTCTCTTACCCAACGCCATTATCGCGCCGATGGTGAATTAAGCGCCACTCTTGACCCACGACAAAGCGCCCGCCCAGCCCCCGTTTCTATAATCAGGCCCGTTTCTTCTTACTGGTAATAATCGATGGCTTATCAACTCAACATTAACTGGCCCGAGTTTTTAGAGAAATACTGGCAAAAGCAGCCGGTGGTTTTAAAAAACGCGTTTCCGGACTTCGTCGACCCGATTACCCCGGACGAGCTGGCCGGGTTAGCCATGGAGCCGGAAGTCGACAGCCGGCTGGTCAGTCTGGCCAACGGTAAATGGCAGGCCAGCAATGGACCTTTTGAACATTTCGATGGCCTGGGCGAGACCGGCTGGTCGCTGCTGGCCCAGGCGGTAAACCACTGGCATATGCCGGCCGCCGAGCTGGTGCGACCGTTCCGCGTACTGCCGGACTGGCGTCTGGACGACCTGATGATCTCCTTCTCCGTCCCCGGCGGCGGCGTCGGCCCCCATATCGATCAGTATGACGTCTTTATTATTCAGGGCATGGGCAGCCGCCGCTGGCGCGTGGGCGATAAGCTGCCGATGCGTCAGTTCTGCCCGCATCCCGCGCTGCTGCACGTCGACCCGTTCCCGCCGATTATTGATGAGGATCTGCAGCCGGGCGATATCCTCTATATTCCGCCGGGATTCCCGCACGATGGTATCACCCACGAAACCGCGCTGAACTACTCCGTGGGTTTCCGCGGGCCAAACGGGCGCGACCTGATCAGCAGCTTCGCCGACTATGTGCTGGAGAACGATCTCGGCGGCGAGCACTACAGCGATCCGGACCTCACCTGCCGCGAGCATCCGGGCCGGGTTGAAGAGTATGAACTCGAACGTCTGCGCGGCATGATGATCGACATGATTCGCCAGCCGGAAGACTTCAAGCAGTGGTTCGGCAGTTTCGTCACCACCCCGCGTCACGAGCTGGATATTGCGCCGGCGGAACCACCGTATGAAGAAGAGGAAGTCGTCGATGCGCTGCTGGGCGGCGAAAAACTTTCTCGCCTGAGCGGCCTGCGCGTTCTGCATATCGGCGACAGCTTCTTCGTGCATAGCGAACAGCTGGACACCACCGATGCCGAAGCGCTGGATGCATTATGCCGCTATACCTCATTAGGCCAGGAGGAGCTCGGCAGCGGCCTGCAAAACCCGGCGTTTGTGAGCGAACTGACGCGCCTGATTAATCAAGGCTACTGGTACTTCGAAGAGTAAACCGCGGTACGATTACGGGCAGCCGCCTGGCGCTGCCCGCTGGCTATCAGCCGTTATTGCGCCTGTTTCGGCAGCACCACAATAAACCGCGTCGAGCGCAGATCGGACTGCGCCGCCACGCTGCCGTGGTGGGCGCTGACGATGGATTTCACAATCGCCAGGCCGATGCCGCTGCCCTCCCCTTTGCGCTGGCGCGAGGGGTCGACGCGATAGAAACGGTCAAACAGCCGCGGCAGATGTTCGGCGGCAATCGGCGTACCGGGGTTCTCCACCACCAGGCGGATCGTCTCCGCGCTTTCGCTCAGCGCGATCGTCACCGCCTGGCCAGCCGGGGTGTAGCGGATCGCGTTCGACAGCAAGTTGCTGATCGCCCGCCGCAGCATCAGCGGATCGCCCGTCACCCGGCAGGGGCTGCCGTCAAAGCGCAGCGCTACCGCCTTCTCTTCCGCCCACGCCTCGAAAAACTCAAACACCTTATGCACCTCCTCAGCCAGATCCAGTTCCCGCTGTTCGGGGATCAGCTGGTTGTTATCGGCCTGGGCGAGGAACAGCATATCGCTGACCATCCGCGACATGCGCGAGAACTCTTCGAGATTGGAGTAGAGCACCTCTTCCAGCTCCTGCTGGCTGCGGCTCTGGCTTAAGGCGATTTCGGTTTGCGTCACCAGGTTGGTGATCGGCGTGCGGATCTCATGGGCGATATCGGCGGAGAAGTTCGACTGGCGGGTAAAGACATCCTCCATTCGCTCCAGCATATGGTTAAAGGACAGCGCCAGCCGCTCCAGTTCGATAGGCACCGCCTGCGGGTCGAGGCGCACGTCGAGATCCCGCGAGGTAATATTCTGGATCTGCCGGCTGATCTGGCGGATAGGCTTATGCCCCTGATAGACCACAAACAGCACGATGGCGATGATCAGCAGGCTGATTATCGACGCGGCGGAAATCAGCTTCGCTTTCAGCTCATTAATATAGTGCAGGTGAAAATCGATAGATAAGGCCATCAGCAGATGGTACGCCGGCTTGCCATCCGCCTGCTTGCCCAGCGGCAGCATGATCAGCCGCCAGGCACGGGTCTCCATTTGATGATTATCGTGCGCCATTGCCCGCGGCTGCGGGTCGGTCCATGAAATCACATTCCCGTCGCGCAGCTGCATCGCCAGGCCTGGCGTACTCAGCATATGGCTGAGATCCGGTCCGTTGGGCGACTGGAACAGAATATTGCCCTGCCCATCGTCCAGGCAGATAAAGACGTTGGCGTAGCCCGCAATGATATTCTTCACGATCTCCAGCCGCCGCGCCTGCGGGTAGTCAGCGTGGTCGAGGACCGTCTCCAGGGTGGTGCTGAGCTGCCTGAGATCGTGAACGTCGCGCTCTTCAAAATGCGCCTTCACCGAATGGATCATGATCCAGGTGAAGGCAAAGAAGGCGATGATGGTGGCGAGGCTAATAAAGAAACTCAGCCGGGTGGCCAGGGAAAAGGGGCGCTTAGCGACCATCCGGCACCTCAAGCATATAGCCGACACCGCGCACAGTCTGGATCAGTTTCGGCTCGAAGTCGTTATCGATTTTGGCGCGCAGCCGCTTCACCGCCACATCTATCGCGTTGGTATCGCTGTCGAAATTCATATCCCACACCTGCGAGGCAATCAGCGAACGCGGCAGCACTTCGCCCTGATGGCGCAGGAAGAACTCCAGCAGAGTGAACTCCTTGCTGGTCAGGGTGATGCGGGTGGCGCCGCGCGTCACCTTACGGCTGACCAGATCGACGCTGAGATCCGCCGCCTGAAACTGGCTTTCGACAATGACCGCCGCCCCGCGACGCAGCAGCGTCCGCACCCGCGCCAGCAGTTCCGCAAAGGCGAACGGCTTCACCAGATAGTCGTCGGCGCCCAGCTCCAGCCCCTTCACCCGATGCTCAATGGTGCCCAACGCGGTAAGCAGCAGGATCGGCATGCCTTTCCCGGCGGCGCGCAGCATGCGCACGATATCCCAGCCGTTCACGTCCGGCAGCATGATGTCGAGGATCAGCAGATCATAGTCGCCGGTCATCGCCAGGTGATAGCCGTTAAGGCCGTTATCGGCCAGGTCGACGACGAAGCCAGCCTCGGTGAGCCCTTTGGTCAGGTACTCCCCGGTTTTCTTCTCATCTTCGACAATCAAAATCTTCACCGCCGGCTCCTTCACGCGCGTTCTGTGCGGGTATTCAATTTTAGAGGAGCGCCTCCGGATAGCAATGAAATATCAGGAAAATGACAGCTTTGTCATTTTCCTGTCACGTCCTGAACAGAGGCCGCTACGTAAAGTAGCCGCCATGGATAAATCGTCGAAAACGTCTGCCGCCATGCGCCCAATAACGCTTCTTACCCTCAGCGTGATACTCGCCTTAACCGGCTGTGTCTCGCTCGCTCCGGACTACCAGCGCCCCGCCGCGCCGGTACCGCAGCAGTTCTCTCTCAGCCAGAACAAGCTGGTTCCCGCAACCGCGAGCTATCAGGAGACCGGCTGGCGAACCTTTTTCGTCGACCCGCAGGTGAAAAGCCTGATAGGCACCGCGCTGACCAACAACCGCGATCTGCGGATGGCGACGCTGAAAGTGCAGGAAGCCCGCGCCCAGTATCGGGTGACCGATGCCGACCGCTACCCGCAATTGAACGGTGACGGTAGCACCACCTACGGCGGCAAGCTTAAAGGCGACACCACCACCAGCAGCGATTACGCCGCCGGGCTGAATCTCAACTATGACCTCGACTTCTTTGGCCGGCTGAAAAACCTCAGCGAGGCCGACCGGGAGAACTTCTTCGCCAGCGAAGAGGCACGGCGCGCAGTGCATATCCTGCTGATTGCTAACGTTTCACAAAGCTACTTCAACCAGCGGCTGGCGGCAGCGCAGCTGCAGGTGGCCAACGACACCCTGCAAAACTATCAGCAATCTTATGCGTTCGTTGAAAAACAGCTGCTGACCGGCAGCACCACCGTCCTGGCGCTGGAGCAGGCGCGGGGGATGATCGAGAGCACCCGCGCCGAGATCGCCAGGCGGCAGGGCCAGCTGGCGCAGGCTAATAACGCTCTGCAACTGTTGCTCGGTAGTTATCAACATCTGCCGGACGATAGCGCCAGCAGCGCCGTCGACCTGCAAGGCGTAACCCTGCCGCCGTCGCTCTCTTCAGCGATCCTGCTGCAGCGGCCGGATATTTTAGCGGCCGAACACAGCCTGCGGGCGGCCAACGCTAACATCGGCGCCGCGCGGGCGGCCTTCTTCCCGTCGATCACCCTGACCAGCTCGCTCTCCGGCAGCAGCAGCGAGCTCGCCAGCCTGTTTAACGCCGGCAGCGCGATGTGGAACTTCATCCCCAAAATCGACATTCCGATTTTCAACGCCGGGCGCAATCAGGCCAACCTCGATCTGGCGGAGATCCGCCAGCAGCAGCAGGTGGTCAACTACGAGCAAAAAATTCAGTCCGCTTTTAAGGAAGTGGCCGACGCGCTGGCCCTGCGCCAAAGCCTGGCCGATCAGATCGCCGCCCAGGAGCGCTATCTCGCTTCACTCAATATCACCCTGCAGCGCGCCACCGCGCTCTATCGCCACGGCGCGGTCAGCTACATCGAAGTGCTGAGCGCCCAGCGCGATATTTTCACCACCCGACAAACCCTGCTGGAACTCAACTATTCCCGTCAGGCAAATGAAATCACCCTGTTCACCGCCCTCGGCGGCGGCTGGATGGAATAACCCGAGGAGTCTTGATTATGAATTCACTGTCTAAAGTCGCCCTGTTCACTCTGATTTCTGGCGCGGTGTTCGCCGCCCAGGCCGCCGACCCGCACGCCGGCATGGCGATGCACGAACAGCCCGCCGCCGCGCAGACGCAAAGCATCAGCGGCAAAGGGGTCATTAAAGCCATTGATATGGATAGCAAAAAAATCACCATTGCCCACGAAGCCATCCCGGCGGTGAACTGGCCGCCGATGACCATGCGCTTCACCATCACCCCGCAGACCCAGCTCAACAATGTGAAGGACGGCGACAGCGTGGACTTCACCTTCTTTCAGCAGGGCAATCTGTCGCTGTTACAGGATATCCGCGCCCACTAATGGCCCGGCGACGGTAGGCTCCTCAACAACTGAATGGACGACACATGGCATCCCTAACACTGAAAAACACGGCGCTGATCCTCGGCAGCATGGCGATCGGCGGCGCGCTCACCGCAGCGCTGTATACCCGGATGGCGCCGCCCCTCGACGCTACCGCCGCCGCCCCGGCGGCCGAGCAGCAGCGAAAAGTGCTGTTCTGGTACGACCCGATGTACCCGAACACCCGCTTTGATAAACCGGGTAAATCGCCGTTTATGGATATGGACCTGGTGCCGAAATACGCCGATGAGGAGAGTGCCGCCGCCGGTGCGCCGGGGGTGCGTATCGACCCGACGCAGACCCAGAATCTCGGGGTGAAAACCGCCGCCGTCACCCGCGGGCCGCTGCGCTACGCCCAGACCTTCCCGGCCAACATCAGCTACAACGAGTACCAGTACGTGATTATGCAGGCGCGGGCGGCGGGCTTTATCAATAAAGTCTATCCCCTGACCGTCGGCGACAAAGTGCAACAAGGTACGCCGCTGCTGGAACTGACCATCCCGGACTGGGTGGAAGCGCAGAGCGAATACCTGCTATTGCAGGAGACCGGCGGCACCGCCACCCAGGTCGAGGGGATCCTCGAGCGGCTGCGTCTCGCCGGAATGCCGGACGACGATATCCGCCGCCTGAAAGCCACGCGCAAGATCCAGACCCGCTTCACCCTCAAGGCGCCCATCGACGGGGTGATCACCGCCTTCGATCTGCGCGCCGGAATGAACATCGCCAAAGATAACGTGGTGGCGAAAATTCAGGGCATGGACCCGGTGTGGGTCAGCGTGGCGGTCCCCGAGTCCATCGCCTGGCTGATTAAAGACGCCTCGCAGTTCCGCATTCAGGTTCCCGCCTGGCCGGACAAAACCTTCCGCATCAGCAAATGGACGATTCTCCCCAGCGTCGATAGCGCCACCCGCACCCTGCAGCTACGCCTGCAGGTGAACAACCTGGATGAAGCGCTGAAGCCGGGGATGAACGCCTATCTGCAGCTGACCAGTGACAGCGAACCGATGCTGCTGATCCCCTCCAAAGCGCTGATCGACAGCGGCAGCGAGCAGCGGGTGATCACCATGGATAACGAGGGCCGCTTCGTGCCGAAGCAGGTCCAGGTTTTCCATGAATCCAATGGCGTCACGGCCATTCGCAGCGGGCTGAAGGAGGGCGAGAAGGTGGTCGCCAGCGGCCTGTTCCTGATCGACTCGGAAGCCAATATCGCCGGCGCGCTGGAGCGCATGCGCGCGCAGGCCCCTGATGCCGCTGCCGCCCACGCGCACTGAGGAACGGAACAATGATTGAATGGATTATCCGCCGCTCGGTGGCCAACCGCTTCCTGGTGATGATGGGCGCGCTGTTTCTCAGCCTCTGGGGGACCTGGACCATCGTCCACACCCCGGTGGACGCCCTGCCGGATCTCTCCGACGTACAGGTGATCGTCAAAACCAGCTATCCGGGGCAGGCGCCGCAGATCGTCGAAAACCAGGTCACCTGGCCGCTAACCACCACCATGCTGTCGGTGCCCGGCGCCAGAACGGTGCGCGGCTTCTCGCAGTTTGGCGACTCTTATGTGTATGTGATTTTTGAAGACGGCACCGATCCTTACTGGGCGCGCTCGCGGGTGCTGGAGTATCTCAACCAGGTGCAGGGCAAACTGCCCGCCGGGGTCAGCGCCGAAATGGGCCCGGACGCCACCGGCGTCGGCTGGGTCTTCGAGTACGCGCTGGTCGACCGCAGCGGCAAGCACGATCTCGCCGAACTGCGCTCCCTGCAGGACTGGTTCTTAAAATATGAGCTGAAAACCATTCCTAACGTCTCGGAAGTGGCGTCGGTGGGCGGCGTGGTCAAGGAGTACCAGATTGTCGTCGACCCGATGAAGCTGACCCAGTACGGCATCAGCCTCGGCGAGGTGAAATCGGCGCTGGACGCTTCTAACCAGGAGGCGGGCGGCTCTTCGGTCGAACTGGCGGAAGCCGAATATATGGTGCGCGCCAGCGGCTATCTGCAGACCCTCGACGACTTCAAAAACATTGTACTGAAAACCGGCGATAACGGCGTGCCGGTCTATCTCGGCGACGTCGCGCGGGTGCAGGTCGGCCCGGAGATGCGCCGCGGCATTGCCGAACTGAACGGAGAAGGCGAAGTGGCCGGCGGCGTGGTGATCCTGCGCTCCGGCAAGAACGCCCGGGAAGCGATCTCGGCGGTCAAAGAAAAACTGGCGTCGCTGCAAAGTAGCCTGCCGGAAGGGGTTGAAGTGGTCACCACCTACGACCGCAGCCAGCTTATCGACCGCGCCATCGATAACCTCAGCCACAAGCTGCTGGAAGAGTTTATCGTCGTCGCCCTGGTCTGCGCCCTGTTCCTGTGGCACGTGCGCTCGGCGCTGGTGGCGATTATCTCCCTGCCGCTCGGCCTGTGCTTCGCCTTTATCATGATGCATTTCCAGGGGCTCAACGCCAACATCATGTCGCTGGGCGGGATCGCCATTGCGGTGGGGGCGATGGTCGATGCCGCCATCGTGATGATTGAGAACGCCCACAAACGGCTGGAGGAGTGGACGCATCAGCATCCGGGAGAGAAGCTCGGCAACGACAGGCGCTGGAAAATCATTACCGATGCCTCGGTGGAGGTTGGCCCGGCGCTGTTTATCAGCCTGCTGATCATCACCCTGTCGTTTATCCCCATTTTCACCCTCGAAGGCCAGGAGGGCAAACTGTTCGGCCCGCTGGCCTTCACCAAAACCTGGTCGATGGCCGGAGCGGCGCTGCTGGCGATCATGGTGATCCCGATCCTGATGGGCTTCTGGATCCGCGGCAGGATCCCGGCGGAGAGCAGCAACCCGCTGAACCGCTTTTTGATCCGCATTTACCATCCGCTGCTGCTGAAGGTCCTGCACTGGCCGAAGACCACCCTGCTGATCGCGCTCCTGTCGATCTTGACGGTTGTCTGGCCGCTTAACCGGGTCGGCGGCGAGTTTCTGCCGCAGATCAACGAGGGCGATCTGCTGTATATGCCGTCAACGCTGCCCGGGATCTACGCCTCGCAGGCGGCGGATATGCTGCAGAAGACCGACAAGCTGATCATGACGGTGCCGGAGGTGGCGCGGGTGTTCGGCAAAACGGGTAAGGCAGACACCGCTACCGACTCAGCGCCGCTGGAGATGGTGGAGACCACTATTCAGCTCAAACCGCAGGATCAATGGCGGCCGGGGATGACCATGGAGAAGATCGTCGACGAACTGGACAAAACCGTGCGCCTGCCGGGGCTGGCGAACCTGTGGGTGCCGCCGATCCGCAACCGCATCGACATGCTCTCCACCGGCATCAAGAGCCCGATCGGCATTAAAGTTTCCGGCACTAACCTGGCCGATATCGACGCCATCGCCGGGCAAATTGAGGGGGTGGCGCGCAGCGTGCCGGGCGTGACCTCGGCGTTAGCCGAGCGGCTGGTGGGCGGGCGCTACCTCGACATTGATATTCAGCGTGAGAAGGCGGCCCGCTACGGGATGACCGTCGGCGACGTGCAGCTGTTCGTCTCGTCCGCCATCGGCGGGGCGATGGTTGGCGAGACCGTGGAAGGCGTCGAGCGCTACCCGATCAACATCCGCTACCCGCAGAGCTATCGCGACAGCCCGCAGACCCTGCGCCAGCTGCCGATCCTCACCCCGCTGAAGCAGCAGATCGTCCTCGGCGACGTCGCCGAGGTGAAGGTGGTCAGCGGGCCATCGATGCTGAAGACCGAGAACGCCCGCCCCACCAGCTGGATCTACATCGACGCCCGCGACCGCGACATGGTGTCAGTGGTGCACGATCTGCAGCAGGCCATCGGCAAGGAGGTGAAGCTGAAGCCGGGCATCAGCGTGTCGTATTCCGGGCAGTTTGAGCTGCTGGAGCGCGCCAATCAGAAGCTGAAGCTGATGGTGCCGATGACGTTGATGATTATCTTTGTGCTGCTGTACCTGGCGTTCCGCCGCGTCGGCGAGGCGCTGCTGATCATCGCCAGCGTGCCGTTCGCCCTTGTGGGCGGGATCTGGTTCCTCTACTGGATGGGCTTCCATCTGTCGGTGGCCACCGGCACCGGCTTTATCGCCCTGGCCGGGGTGGCCGCGGAGTTTGGCGTGGTGATGCTGATGTACCTGCGCCACGCCATCGAGGCGGAGCCGGCGCTGGAGAACCCGCAGACCTTCAGCGCCGGGAAGCTCGACGAGGCGCTGTATCAGGGGGCAGTACTGCGCGTGCGGCCGAAGGCGATGACCGTGGCGGTGATTATCGCCGGCCTGCTGCCGATTTTGTGGGGCACCGGCGCCGGGTCGGAGGTGATGAGCCGCATCGCCGCGCCGATGATTGGCGGAATGATCACCGCCCCGCTGCTGTCGCTGTTTATTATTCCGGCGGCGTATAAGCTGATGTGGCTGTCCCGGCATCGTGGCAAGCGCGGCCGCTAGCCCACCGCGTTTACGCCGGTCCGGGAAATTGGCTATAGTGGCGCCATTCTTCTGGCCGGCGTGAACGTCCCTATGAATCTGAACCTGGTATGTTATTCCCTGCTGCTGCTCACCGCTGTGGGCAGCGCCCTGCTCCCCTACCCGCTGGCGATGTGGTTTTTACTGAGCAGCCTTCTGACATGGCTTATCTATGGCGCCGACAAGCTGGCGGCGCGCAAAGCCTGGCGACGGGTGCCGGAAACCACGCTGCTGGTGCTCGGCCTGGCGGGAGGCTGGCCGGGGGCGATCCTCGGCCAGCAGTGTTTTCGCCATAAAACGCAAAAGCAGCCCTTCCGGACGTGGTTTTTCATCAGCGTGGCGCTGAACGTGGCGGCGCTGGCCGGGCTGTATGCGGTTTACTCTGGCATGCTCAGTCGCTAAGGGGCGAGGCTAGCGCGGCGTCTGGCGGATCCACACCAGTCGATCGACGTCAAAGCCCAGTTCGCGCGCGGTATTCAGGTAATCCTGCTTCACCGCCGCCGGAATGGTGGGGGTACGCGACAGGATCCACAGATAGTCGCGGTTGGGGCCGCTGACCAGCGCATACTGGTAGTCGTCGTCCAGACGGATCACGTTATAGCCGCCGTAGAATGGCCCGAAGAACGACACCTTCAGCGCCGCGGTGGTGGGGGCGCCGGTGAAATAGGCTTTCCCGTCGCTCTCATTCCAGCGTTTTTTGACCGGGTCATAACCGCGATTGACGACGCTGATCCCCCCGTCGCTGCGGGCGCCGTAGGTGGCGGTCACCTGCTCCAGGCCTCGCTCGAAGCGATTCTCCAGGCGGGCGACCTCATACCATTTCCCGAGGTAACGGCTGGCGTCAAACCCGCTAATCGGCTGAACGCCCTTCGGCGGGGTGGGCGATTTGCAGGCCACCAGGGTCAACGCGATAGCGACGCCAGTGACAACAGGCCATAGCTTCATGAGAACTCCTTTCATTTACGCGGTTGGGAAAAGTGTAGTGCAAAGCCGCTACACTTCACGCCAGCCGACGTGATTCGTAGTATATTGAGAATATTCTTTGTTAACAGGTGGCCTCCATGCCTTACTCCATCGGCGAATTTGCCCGACTTTGCGGGATAAATGCGACCACGCTTCGCGCCTGGCAGCGCCGCTATGGCCTGCTCAAGCCGCTGCGCACCGATGGTGGACACCGTCTGTACAGCGATGACGACGTCCAGCAGGCGCTTAAAATCCTCGACTGGGTGAAAAAAGGGGTGCCGGTCAGCCAGGTGAAGCCCCTGCTGTCGCGCCCCGGCGCGCGGCGCACCAACAACTGGCTGACGCTGCAGGAGACCATGCTGCAGCGGCTGAAAGAGGGAAAAATCGAGTCCCTGCGCCAGCTGATCTACGATGCCGGCCGCGAATATCCGCGCCAGGAGCTGGTGACCGAGGTGCTGCGTCCGCTGCGCAGCCAGGTCTCCGCCAACGTGCCGGCCATCATGACCCTGCGCGAAATCCTCGACGGCATCATCATCGCCTACACCTCGTTTTGCCTCGAAGGCGACAAGAAGGCGCCCGGGGACAACTTTCTGATCACCGGCTGGCACCTGACCGACGCCTGCGAAATTTGGCTTGAAGCGCTCAAACGCACCGGCCAGGGCCATCGCATCGACGTCCTGCCGGTGCCTCCCGCCGCGCTGGCGCCGGAGATTTTCCCCCAGCGCAACTGGCTGCTGGTCACCAGCGGCAAACTCTCCGCCGCTCGTCAGAGGCAGGTCGAACTCTGGCAGCAGCAGGTCGTCTCCCTCGAGGTGATCCCGCTCTAACCCCCGGTTTTCACTTACCCCCACTCTCTGTTCCGCCTGCGCCCGGCGGCACGGCGGGCGCACGTTTGCCCTTCGTGCAACCCGCGATTTTCACCCTTTAAAATACTAATCATAACAACATGATTTTAAACATAAATAAAATATATTTTTCCACAAACTTGGACAAATAATTTTATTTGTGTAAGTTTTAAGTATGCCATTACGCCACCGTGTTTAGCCAGGATGTGATCCATGAGCACCACGCCGTCCGTCATTCGTCGTTTTGTTGAGTACTACGCCGGGCTGGATGCGCAGCCGCCCACGGCGCTGGCCGCGCTGTACCATCCGGACGCGACGCTGAGCGATCCTTTTGGCCAGCACCAGGGGCTGTTCGCCATCCAGCGCTACTTTACCCATCTGCTGGCCAACGTGGAGCAGTGCCGGTTCACCATCGACGCGCCGCTCTGCGACGGTCAGCGGTTCGCCGTAACCTGGACCATGCACTGGTCGCATCCGCGTATTGCCGGCGGAGAAACCCTGGCCCTGCCGGGCTGCTCGGTGGTGGACATCGCCGGGGAGCAGGTTCTCCACCAGCGCGACTACTACGACGCCGGGGAGATGATCTACGAGCATCTTCCCCTGCTGGGCTGGGCGGTACGCGGCGTGAAGCGGAGGGTGCGCTCATGATGACGGTGCTTATCACTGGCGCCAGCTCCGGGATCGGCGCCGGCCTGGCGAAATCCTACGCGGCGGATGGCCACCTGGTCATCGCCTGCGGGCGCGATGCTTCGCGCCTGACGGCGCTGCAGCAGTTCAGCCCCAACATCAGCGCGCGCCTGTTCGATATGACAGACAGGGACGCCTGTCGCCAGGCGCTGACGGGCTGTTTTGCCGACCTGATCATTCTCTGCGCCGGCACCTGCGAATATCTCGACCACGGGCAGGTGGATGCCGCCCTCGTGGAGCGGGTGATGGCCACCAACTTCCTCGGGCCGGTGAACTGCCTGGCGGCGCTGCAGACGCAGCTGGAGGCAGGCGATCGGGTGGTGCTGGTCAGCTCCATGGCGCACTGGCTGCCCTTCCCGCGCGCGGAAGCCTATGGCGCCTCCAAGGCGGCGCTGACCTGGTTTGCCAATAGCCTGCGTCTGGACTGGGAGCCGAAAGGGGTCGCCGTCACGGTGGTCTCTCCAGGCTTCGTCGACACCCCGCTGACGCGCAAAAACGACTTTGCCATGCCCGGCCGGGTGAGCGTCGATCGGGCGGTGGCGGCGATCCGCCACGGCCTGGCGAAGGGCAAAAACCACATCGCCTTCCCCACCGGCTTCAGCCTGGCCCTGCGGCTGCTGGCCAGCCTGCCGTCAGGTATACAGCGCCTGCTGTTGCGCAGGATGGTGCGCTCATGAACATCGCCATCATCGGCAGCGGCATCGCCGGGCTGACCTGCGCCTGGCGGCTGGCCGGACACCATCAGGTGACGCTGTTCGAAGCGGGCGCCGCGCCGGGCGGCCACACCGCCACCGTGGATGTCGCCACGCCGCAGGGCTCCTGGGCCATCGATACCGGATTTATTGTCTACAACGATCGCACCTATCCGCGCTTTATGGGCCTGCTTAGCGAGCTGGGGATCGACGGGCAAAAAACACAGATGAGCTTCTCGGTCCACAGCCCGGCCAGCGGCCTGGAGTACAACGGCCACAGCCTGACCTCGCTCTTCGCCCAGCGGCGCAATCTGCTGAAGCCGGCCTTCTGGGGGCTGCTGAGCGAGATCGTCCGCTTCAACCGGCTGGCGAAACTGGCGCTGACCGAGGCGCTGGATCCGGGGGCGACGCTGGAGAGCTTCCTCGCCCGCCACCGCTTCAGCCCCTTCTTCGCCCGCCACTATATCCTGCCGATGGGGGCGGCCATCTGGTCGTCGTCGCTACAGGAGATGCGCCGCTTCCCGCTGCCGCTGTTTTTGCGCTTCTTTGAACACCACGGCCTGCTGGACATTCGCGATCGCCCGCAGTGGTACGTAGTGCCCGGCGGTTCCCGGGAATACGTTCGCGCCCTGCTCGCCAGGCTCGGCAACCGCCTGGACCTGCGGCTCAACGCGCCGGTGCAGCAGGTGGAGCGCCACCCGACAGGGGTTACCCTGCGGCTGGCGTCCGGGGAGGCGCATTTTGACCAGGTGATCTTCGCCTGCCACTCCGCGCAGGCGCTGGCGATGCTGGCGGCGCCCACCGACGCCGAACGCGAAGTTCTCGGGGACATCTGCTGGCAGCGCAACGAGGTGGTGCTGCACAGCGATCCGCGCTGGCTGCCGGCGCGTCAGCGCGCCTGGGCCAGCTGGAACTATCGCCTGAGCGACGGGGATCGGGCCCGGGCCTGCGTCACCTACAACATGAATATTCTCCAGGGGCTGCCCGCGGGCGCGCCGCTGTTCTGCGTCACCCTGAACCCGGACGCGCCGGTGGACGATCGCTACGTCTGGCAGCGCTTCGTCTATGAGCATCCGCTGTTTAACCCGCAAAGCTGGTCGGCCCAGCTGCGGCGCGACGAGATTAACGGCCAGCAGCGGAGCTGGTACTGCGGGGCCTACTGGTACAACGGCTTTCATGAGGACGGGGTGCGCAGCGCGCTCGACGTGGTGCAGGGCATCGCCGCGGCGGAGGGCAACTGAAATGAACAGCTGCCTCTATCAGGGCGTCCTGCGCCACCGTCGCCTGCAGCCGAAGGCGCACCACTTCGTCTACCGCCTGTTTATGGCCTGGCTTGACCTCGACGAACTGGACAGGCTGCCTGAGGCGGGCATCCGCCGCAACCGCCTGGCCGCCGCCGCCTGGTACGACGCCGATTATCCGCTGGGCGCGCCGCTGAAGGCTCAGGCGCTGAACCGGCTGGAGAGCCTGACCGGCTGCCGCCCGGCGGGACGCGTGATGCTCCTGACCCAGCTGCGCTACTTCGGCTTCCATTTTAATCCGGTCAACTTTTACTACTGCTATGACGAGGCCGACACCCTGCGCTGGGTGCTGGCCGAAGTGCGCAACACGCCGTGGAATGAGCGTCATTACTACGCGGTGGACGGCCAGCAGGTGCGCCCGCTGGAGAAAGCCTTTCACGTTTCGCCGTTTAACCCGATGGACATGGTCTATCACTGGCGCTTCAACGCGCCCGGCAAAACGCTGCACATGCATATTGAAAACCATCAGGCCAGCAAGGTGTTCGACGCCACGCTGGCCCTGAGCCGCGTGCCGTTAACCCGCGCCAACCTGCGCGGGCTGCTGCTGCGTCTGCCGATGATGACCCTGAAAACCGTCCTCGCCATCTACTGGCAGGCGCTGCGGCTGTGGCTGAAGCGCGTGCCGCTGTACAACCATCCTGTCAGCAGGAGTGAACGCTCATGACCGATCCCGTCTTTGCGCTTGAACCCGATGTGCCGCGCAACGTGCGGCTCGCGCGCTGGCTGCTCTTTCGTCTATTGAGCGGCCTCCGCGAAGGCTCGCTCACCGTGCGCGAAGGGGCGCAGACTTTTCATTTTGGCGACCCCGCCGCCGCGCTGCGCGCCGAGGCGCGGGTCTGCACGCCGGAGGTGTACTGGCGTCTGCTGACCGGCGGCAGCCTGGCGGCGGCCGAGGCCTGGATGGACGGCGACTGGGAGAGCCACCAGCTGACGGCGCTGCTGCAGATCCTTGCGCGCAACGGCGAGGTGCTGGGGCGTCTGGAGCGCGGCTTTCGTCTGCTGGGCAAGCCCGTCGCCCGCCTGCGCCACTGGACCCGCCGCAACACCCGCGCTCAGGCGCGGGAGAACATCGCCGCCCATTACGACCTCGGCAATGAATTTTATGCCCACTTTCTGGATGACGACCTGCTCTACTCCAGCGCGCTGTTTGCCGACGACCAGCAGGATCTGACCCAGGCCCAGCGGGCCAAGATGGCGCGCCTGTGCGACCAGCTGGCGCTCACTCCCGGCGATCATCTGCTGGAGATTGGCACCGGCTGGGGGGCGCTGGCCGAGTACGCCGCCCGCCATTACGGCTGCCGGGTCACCACCACCACCCTCTCCCGGGAGCAGCACCGCTGGGCTACCGAGCGCATGGCCCGCGCCGGGCTGCAGGATCGCGTCGAGGTGCTGCTCTGCGACTACCGCGATCTGCGCGGCGAGTACGACAAACTGGTGTCGGTGGAGATGATTGAAGCGGTTGGCCAGCGCTACCTGCCGGCCTTTTTCCGCACCTGTCAGGCGCGCCTGCGCCCGGGCGGCAAAATGGCCCTGCAGGCGATCACCATCCAGGATCAGCGCTATCGCCACTACAGCAAAAGCGTCGATTTTATCCAGCGCTACATCTTCCCGGGCGGCTTTTTGCCCAGCATCACGGCAATGAGCGAGCTGATGACCCGCCATACCGATTTTGTGGTGCGCAACCTGTTCGACATGGGCCCGGACTATGCCCGCACCCTGGCGCACTGGCGGCAGCGTTTTACCCATGCCTGGCAGGATATTGAAAAGCTCGGCTTTGATGAGCGCTTCCGCCGGATGTGGCTCTACTACTTCGGCTACTGCGAAGCCGGATTTAACGCCCGCACCATCAGCGTGGTGCAGCTCACCGCGGAGCGGGTATGACACGCCCGGCGCAGCACCTGCTGATGGCCCTCGCGTTCGATGTTTACTGGACGCTGGTGGTGATGTTGCGCGAGCGCGGCCTGCTGATCTGGCTGACGCTGGCGCTGTTCGCCTGGCTGCGGTTACCGGCGGCCAGTCGTCCGCCCGCTCTGCTGCTGGCCGCGGCGGGCTGCGGGCTGGACGCCTGCTGGGCGCTGGCGGGGCTGATTGATTTTCCCGGCGACAGCCTGCTGCCCCTGTGGATGGTGGCCCTGTGGCTGATGTTCGCCGTCGTCTGGACCCGGCTGACCCGCACCACGACGCTTCCCGGCTGGGTGCTGGCCGCGGCGGCTACCGTCGGCGGCCCGGTGGCCTACCTGATCGGCGCTCGCCTCGGAGCCATGACCCTGCTGGTACCGACGGCGCTTGCCGTGGCCGCCATGGCCTGCGGCTGGCTGGTGCTCATGCTGTTGTTCCATCTGGGGATGGGGAGGCAAAAATGAGATTCGCCCTGTTACTGCTGTGGCTGAGCGCCCTCGCCCCGGCGGCCCACGCCGCCGACTGGCTGACGTGGCGCCGCGTCGGCGAGGCGACCCTCACCTGGGGGCCGTTCACTGTCTATCACTCACAGCTGCGCACGCCCAATGGCCGGTATGCCGGCCCGCAGCAGGATCGGGCGCTGATCATCACCTACCGGCGCGACATCGATCGCGAGGCGCTGGTGGAGGCCACCCGCGACCAGTGGCAGGCGCAGGGCATTCTGCAGCAGGAGCCGCGCAGCGAAGCCTGGCTGCGCATGCTGCAGGGGATCTGGCCGGACGTCGCGCCGGGCAGCCAGCTGGCGTTCGTGGTCAGCGGCGGCGAGGGGCAGTTCTGGTACCGCGCCAGCGCCGCGCAGACCGCCTTTACCCCGCTCGGCCCGCGCCAGTCGGCGGCGTTCAGCACCCGCTTTCTCGCCATCTGGCTCGATCCGCGCACCACTTATCCCGAACTGCGTCAGCAGTTGATCGGAGGTACACCATGAAACGCATTCTGACACGTGGCCTGGCGCTGCTGATGCTGATGCTCGCCGGCTGCAGCACCGAGGTCACCGAGTACCGGCAGCAGCAGCCCGCCCTCGACATCTTCCACTATTTTCAGGGCCGAACCGAGGCGTGGGGGATGGTGCAGGATCGCCGCGGCAAACAGCTGCGCCGCTTCCATGTAGCGATCGATGGCGACGTCGTCGGCGACACCCTGACGCTCCATGAGCGCTTTGTCTATGACGATGGCGAGAAACAGCAGCGGGTGTGGCGCATTCGCCGCACCGGCGATAACCGTTATCAGGGCACCGCCGGGGATATCGAAGGCGTGGCCAGCGGCCAGGCGGCAGGCAATGCCTTTCACTGGCGCTACAGCATGAACGTCGAGGCCAGCGGCAGCCGGTGGCTGCTGCACTTTGACGACTGGATGTTCCTGCAGGACGGCAGCCATTTGTTTAACAAAACCGAGATGAAGAAATTCGGCATTACGGTGGCCACCGTGACCCTTTTCTTTACCCGAACCACAGCAGAAGAGAGGACAGCGCCATGAACACGCAACCTGTCATTGGGATCAGCGGATGTTTAACCGGCTCAGCCGTGCGATTCGACGGCGGGCATAAGCGTATGGGCTTTGTGATGGATGAGCTCGCGCAGTGGGTGGCGTTTAAGCCCGTCTGCCCGGAGATGGCGATCGGCCTGCCCGTTCCCCGCCCGGCGCTCCGGCTGGTGCAGACCCCGGTCGGGGAGATCCGCATGCGCTTCAGCCACGCCCCGCACGAGGATGTGACGGAGAAGATGGCCGATTTCGCCAACGCCCATCTGGCAACCCTGGGCGAGCTGTCGGGCTTTATCGTCTGCGCCAAATCGCCGAGCTGCGGGATGGAGCGCGTGCGGCTGTATGATGAAAAAGGCAATCGCGGGCGTAAGGAAGGCGTGGGGCTGTTTACCGGCGCCCTGATGGCGCGCTACCCGTGGCTGCCGGTGGAAGAGGATGGCCGGCTGCACGATCCGCTGCTGCGGGAGAATTTTGTCGAGCGCGTCTTCGCCCTGCATGAACTCAACGCCCTGCGCGCCCGCGGCCTGACCCGCCACGGCCTGCTGGCCTTTCACAGCCGCTACAAGCTGCAGCTGCTGGCTCACCACCAGGCGGGTTACCGCGAGATCGGCCCGTTCGTCGCCTCGCTGCATGAATGGGAGGATCTGGAGGCTTTCTTCGAGGTCTACCGCGAGAAGCTGATGGCGATCCTCAAGCGGCCCGCCTCGCGGAAAAACCACACCAACGTGCTGATGCATATTCAGGGTTATTTCCGCGACCAGCTGAACAGCCGCCAGCGCGGCGAGCTGCGGGAGGTGATCCTCAACTATCGCGCCGGGCTGCTGCCGATCCTCGCGCCGCTGACGCTGCTTAAGCACTATCTGGCCGAGTATCCGGATCGCTACCTGCAGGCGCAGAACTATTTTGACCCCTACCCGCAGGATCTTGCCCTGCGCCTGACGGTGAACTGAGGGAACCTGGGCCAGCTGCCCGGCGGCGCTGCGCTTGCCGGGCCTACGGGGGAAGGCGGTTTTCTGTAGGCCGGATAAGGCATTTATGTCGCCATCCGGCACTACCGCGGGTGCGGCGCCAGACCGCCCGGCGGCGCTGCGCTTGCCGGGCCTACGGGGGGTATCCCGCAGGCCTCCTCAGGAACGTAGGCCGGATAAGGCATTTATGCCGCCATCCGGCACTACCGCGGGTGCGGCGGCAGACCGCCCGGCGGCGCTGCGCTTGCCGGGCCTGGGGGTATCCCGCAGGCCTCCTCAGGAACGTAGACCGGATAAGGCATTTATGCCGCCATCCGGCATAAATGGAGCGCACCAGTCGTAGCCCGGCTAAGCGTAGCGCCAGCCGGGAACGCTCCTTC
>NZ_JAIJYL010000047.1:0-17947 GCF_019753495.1 Klebsiella sp. TF21-TM
GCATCCATGCGGGCTGCCCCGGCCTTCCGGGAACGTCTCAGCGATTTTGAGGCCGTCAGCACCGGCAGTTTCAGCAAGGCTGGTGAACAAATGAACGACACCCTGTAGGCCGGGTCAGGCGCAGCCGCCACCCGGCAAAAAAACGGCGCAACAGGGTTGCCTGGAAGGTAATCAAGCTTGCCCGGCGGCGCTGCGCTTGCCGGGCGTTCGGAGATGCAACCTCTTGATATAAAGAGGTTAGCGGCGATTGCCCATAATACGTAGCAGCATCAGGAACAGGTTGATGAAATCCAGATACAGCGTTAAGGCGCCGAGGATCGAGTATTTACGCAGCGTGGCGCTGTCGCGGGTATCAATCTGCTCGCCGATATTTTTCAGCTTCTGGGTGTCGTAGGCGGTCAAGCCGACAAACAGCACCACCCCAATGTAGGTCACGGCCCACATCAGCGCCTCGCTCTTCAGCCACAGGTTGACCAGCGACGCCAGTACGATGCCAATCAGCCCCATAAACAGCATGCTGCCGAAGCCGCTCAGATCGCGTTTAGTGGTGTAGCCGTAAAGGCTCATCGCCCCGAACATCCCGCCAGTGACCACAAAGGTGCTGGCGATGGAGGAGTAGGTATAGGCGATAAAAATGCTCGACAGCGTCAGCCCGGTGAGCGCCGAATAGAGCATAAACAGGGTGGTCGCCATCCCGGCGCTCAGCCGCTGTACCATCCCCGACAGCACAAACACCAGCGCCAGCTGGGCGATGATCAGCCCGAAGAAGGTGATTTTGCTCGAAAAGACGAACATCATCACCGCCGGGGTGTTAGCCGCAAACCACGCGATAAACGCCGTCAGCAGCAGGCCAACCGTCATCCAGCCGTACACCTGCGCCATATAAGTCTGCAAGCCGCTGCGGCCCTGCACTATTGAATCGGAACGCGGATATCTGTCCATGACTCTCTCCTGATTAACAAAGTTTCACTCTGTAAGCGTATCACACTACCAGCGCTCTGCCGCCTGACGATCGCTGTCGCGGGCGTCGACCCAGCGCTCGCCCTCCGGCGTCGCCTCGCGTTTCCAGAACGGCGCGCGGGTTTTCAGGTAGTCCATCATAAACTCGCCGGCGGCGAAGGCGCTGCCGCGGTGGGCGCTGGTGACGCCGACAAACACAATCTCTTCCCCCGGCCACATTTCGCCGATGCGATGGATAATGGTCACCCGGCCCAGCGGCCAGCGCTCGCGCGCCTGGTCGACGATCTCCGCCAGCGATTTCTCGGTCATCCCCGGATAGTGCTCGAGGGTCAGCGCTTTCACGCTGTCGCCGAGGTTGTGATTGCGCACTTTGCCGGTGAAGGTGACCACCGCGCCGTCTTCATCGCGTTCGGCCAGCCAGGGATACTCCTCGCCGACGCTAAAGCGCGCCGGGCTAACGACGATACGAGTTTGCGTCATGTCAGCCTCCGGTAACCGGCGGGAAGAACGCCACTTCATCCCCGCTGGCGACAGGATGGTCAAAGGCGGTCAGCGTCTGGTTAACCGCCGCCAGCAGTTTGCCCTCCTCCAGGGCCAGCGCCCAGCGATCGCCGCGAGCGGCAAGCTGCTGACGCACAGCCTCAACGGTGGCCAGGTCGCTGGCGTCGAGAGTCAGCGAATCAGTACCCACCAGCTCGCGCACCTGGGCAAAAAACAGAACCTTAATCATGGCGTTCGTCCACCTTAAAATCGCCGGACTTGCCGCCGCTTTTCGCCAGCAGACGCACCGGGCCAATCACCATATCCTTCTGCACCGCTTTGCACATATCGTAAATGGTCAGCGCGGCAACCGAGGCGGCGGTAAGGGCTTCCATCTCGACGCCGGTTTTGCCGGTCAGGCGGCAGAGCGATTCGATGCGCACCCGGTTATGTTCCGGCTGCGCCTGCAGATTGACTTCCACTTTGCTGAGCATCAGCGGATGGCACAGCGGGATCAGCTCCCAGGTGCGCTTGGCCGCCTGGATCCCGGCGATACGCGCGGTGGCGAAAACGTCGCCTTTATGGTGGCTGCCGTCGATAATCATCGCCAGGGTCGTCGCCTGCATCTCGACATAAGCCTCAGCGCGCGCTTCGCGCACCGTTTCCGCTTTGCCGGAGACATCCACCATATGGGCTTCGCCCGCGGCGTTAATATGGGTCAGTTGTGACATAAATTATTTCTTCAGGTGAGGAATAAAATTACAAGGACGGGTGCGGGCATCCAGCTGCGGGGCAATAATGTTGTCCCACGCGGTGCGGCAGGCTTTCGTCGAGCCCGGCATGGCGAAGATCAGCGTGTGGTTGGCGACGCCGGCCACCGCCCGGGACTGCAGCGTCGAGGTGCCGATCTCTTCGAACGACAGCATGCGGAACACTTCGCCAAAACCTTCCACCTCACGGTCAAACAGCGGCAGCAGCGCTTCCGGCGCCTGGTCCCCTTCGGTGAATCCGGTCCCGCCGGTGATCAGCACCACCTGCACCTCATCGCTGGCGATCCACGCCGATACCTGGGCGCGGATGGCGTAGCGGTTCTCTTTGACTATCGCCTTATCGACGACATGGTGCCCCGCCTCCTGCGCCGCCTCACGCAGCCAGTGGCCGGAAGTGTCGTCCTCTTCGCCGCGACGACTGGAAACGGTAAGAATAGCAATACGGGTCGGAATAAACTCAGCGCTAGCCTGGCTCATCTGAATGCTCCTTTCGAATACGATTATCCGCCAATATAGGACAGGTTCTGCGTAATGCCGGTGTTGCCCTGATGCAGGAAATGGGTCTGCTTTTTGTGGGTTAAGGCTTCGGCGATCCGCGCTTCCAGCGCCGCCTGCTGCCGATCATCGGCCATCAGGTCGCGCAGGTCGACGCCGCCTTCGCCAAACAGGCACAGGTGCAGTTTGCCGACGGAGGAGACGCGCAGACGGTTGCAGGTGGCGCAGAAGTCTTTTTCGTACGGCATGATGAGGCCGATCTCGCCGGCGTAGTCCGGATGACAAAAGACCTGCGCCGGACCATCGCTGCGCTGGCGGATCTGGTGGATCCAGCCGCGGCGCAGCAGCTCGTCGCGCAGCACCATGCCGGAGAGATGGTGACGGCGGAACAGGTCGCTGCCCTCGCCGGTTTCCATCAGTTCAATAAACCGCAGCTGAATTCGACGCGGCTGGATCCACGCGAGGAAGGTATCAAGCTGGTGATGGTTAACATCGCGCATCAGCACGGTATTCACCTTCACCTTGTCAAAGCCCGCGGCGAAAGCGGCGTCAATCCCGTCCATCACCTGGTGGAATTTGTCCTGGCCCGTGATGGCATGGAACTGGCGGGCGTCGAGGCTATCGACGCTGACGTTGATCGCCGTCAGCCCGGCATCGCGCCAGCGTTCGACATCGCGCGCCAGGCGGTAACCGTTGGTGGTGACGGCAATCTGACGGATCGCCGGGTTTTCACGCACGGCGGCGATGATCTCGGTGAAGTCACGGCGCAGGGAGGGTTCCCCACCGGTGAGGCGAACTTTTTCAGTGCCCAGCGCGGAGAAAGCGCGCGTAACCCGGCGCACTTCGTCTACGCTGAGAAAGCCGTTGTTATTGACGGCGCCGGGCTTGTAGCCATCCGGCAGGCAGTAGGTGCAACGGAAATTGCACACATCGGTAATCGACAGACGCAGGTAATAAAACTTACGCGCGAATGCATCGGTAAGCTGTGAGGCCATATACACCTTTCCAAATACGGGAGACGCGGTCATTTCTTCCCACGCCCTGGCGACAACCGGGGGCGTCGCGGCCAAACCGCCATATCTTTTGACACAGGCGAAGAGGCTAGAGTGTTAACAGGTTATGCCGATAGTAGCGCGTTCCAGGCGGTTTCGCCATTTGCGATTTCGCTATATATTCTTGTATATATCGCTACCTTCGTGCATTTTCGTTACAGAATAGCCATAAATCATCTTTTTGCCTTGATATCGGTCAGTTTGTCGGGCTCCTCCCATCGTCTTTTAGGGGTAGATCGGGTAGTGTGTGGCCGTTTATGTGAAATAAGGAATTTCTATGCGCAATCGTACATTCGCTGACCTGGATCGGGTGGTGGCGCTCGGCGGCGGGCATGGTCTGGGTCGGGTGATGTCTTCCCTCTCCTCGCTGGGCTCACGGCTGACCGGCATTGTGACCACCACCGACAACGGGGGATCCACCGGGCGGATCCGCCGCTCGGAAGGCGGCATTGCCTGGGGCGATATGCGCAACTGCATCAATCAGTTAATCGCCGAGCCGAGCGTGGCGTCGGCGATGTTTGAGTACCGTTTTAGCGGCAATGGCGAGCTTTCCGGCCATAACCTGGGAAATCTGATGTTAAAGGCGCTGGATCACCTCAGCGTGCGGCCGTTAGAAGCGATCAATTTGATCAGAAACCTGCTCAAAGTGGACGCTTTTCTTATTCCGATGTCGGAACAACCGGTGGATTTAATGGCGCTCGATCATGAAGGCCATGAAGTATACGGTGAAGTGAATATCGATCAGCTGGATAGCGTGCCGCAGGAGTTGATGCTCACCCCGCCGGTACCGGCCACCCGCGAGGCGGTAGAGGCCATCGCCGAAGCCGATCTGATCCTCATCGGCCCGGGCAGTTTCTATACCAGCCTGCTGCCGATCCTGCTGCTTGACGAGATGGCCCAGGCGCTGCGCCGCACTCCGGCGCCGATGGTGTTTATTGATAACCTCGGCAAAGAGCACAGCCCGGCCGCGAGGCTCTCGCTGGCGGAGCGCATCGCGATTATGGAGCGCTACGTTGGCAAGCGGGTGGTGGATGCAGTCATCGCCGGCCCAAAAGCCGATATCAGCGGCATCGACGACCGGCTGGTGATCCAGACGCCGCTGGAAGCCAGCGACGTGCCCTATCGCCATGACCGGGCGCTGCTTCGCGGGGCGCTGGAGAAAGCGCTCCAGCTGCCGGGCTGATCCTGCGCGCCGAAGGCTCGGCTTTCGGCGCACCTTAAAATCTTAAGGTTGTCTTAAAACAGAGCTGGCACTATACCCTTATCTCTTCCTGTGGGTATGTACTATGTCGTTATTGCCTCTGCGTCGGCCGGTCGTCAGCCGCACGACTTATCTGATTATTTTCGCGGTCTATATCGGGCTTTTTCTTAACCTCGCCTTCTACCGCCAGGCGTATACGCTGCTGCCGGTGAACAACCTGCACACCGCGCTGGTGTTTCTGAGTATGCCGCTGGTGGCATTCAGCGTGATGAATATCCTCACCACCCTCGCCTCGTTCCTCAAGCTTGACCGGCTGGTGATTAGCCTTTTTATTCTGCTCAGCGCATCGGCGCAGTACTTCATCTGGAGCTTCGGCGTGGTGATCGACCGCAGCATGATCACCAACATCCTCGACACCACCCCAGCGGAGAGCTTTGCCCTGCTCTCCGGCGAAATGATCGTTGTCCTTGGACTCTCCGGGGTGCTGGCGGTGCTGGTCGCCTGGTGGGTTAAAATTCGTAAACCGGCCACGCTATGGCGCGGCGTGGCCTGGCGCCTGGTGAATATGGTGGCCTCCGCGCTGCTGATCGTCCTGATTGCCGTCCTCTTTTATAAAGACTATGCCTCGCTGTTTCGCAACAACAAGGAGCTGGTGAAATCCCTGAGTCCCTCCAACAGCATTGTGGCGGTGAACTCCTGGTATGCGCACCATCGCATGGACAACCTGCCGCTGGTGAAGATTGGCGAAGATGCCAAACAGAAACCGGTGATGCATAACGGTCCCCGTAAGAACCTGACGATTGTGGTGCTGGGCGAAACTTCCCGGGCGGACAACTTCTCGCTGGGCGGATATCCGCGCGACACCAACCCGCTGATGCAACAGGACGGGGTGATCTACTTCCCGCACACCACCTCCTGCGGAACCGCCACGGCGGTCTCGGTGCCGTGCATGTTCTCCAACATGCCGCGCGCGCACTATGACGAAGAGCTGGCCCATCATCAGGAAGGGGTGCTGGATATTCTGCAGCGCGCCGGCATTCAGGTGTTGTGGAACGACAACGATGGCGGCTGCAAGGGGGCCTGCGATCGGGTACCGCATCAGAACGTGACCGATCTGAAGCTAACCGGGCAGTGCATCGACGGCGAGTGCTACGATGACGTGCTGTTCCATCATCTCGACAGCTATATCGATAACCTGCAACAGGATGGCATTATTGTGCTGCATACCATCGGCAGCCATGGGCCGACGTACTACAATCGCTATCCGGCTGAATTCAAAAAATTCACCCCAACCTGCGACACCAATGAGATCCAGGGCTGTACCCGGGAGCAGTTGACCAACACATATGACAACACCATCCTGTACGTCGACCACGTGGTGGATAAAGCGATAAAACTCCTGCAGGCGAAACAGGACAAATTCACTACCAGCCTGGTCTATCTTTCCGACCACGGCGAGTCGTTAGGGGAAGATGGGGTCTATTTGCATGGTCTGCCGTACTCTGTCGCGCCGGATACGCAGAAACACGTGCCGATGGTGATGTGGCTCTCTGCCGACTACCAGCAACGCTACGGCATTTCCGCGCAGTGTCTGCAGCAGCGAGCGAAAAAAGAGAATTACTCGCAGGATAATCTGTTCTCCACCCTGCTCGGCCTGCTCGGCGTCAGCACCCACGAGTACCAGGCGGCAGATGATATTTTAACGCCATGTAGAGAGGCTGGTTGATGAAAATCTTAGTCATTGAAGACGATGCGCTGCTGTTGCAGGGGTTAATCCTGGCGATGCAAAGTGCAGGATACGTGTGCGACGGCGTCTCCACAGCGCACGAAGCGGCGCTGTCGCTGGCCAGCAATCACTATAGCCTGATCGTGCTTGATCTTGGCCTACCGGACGAAGACGGCCTGCATTTTCTCGCCCGCATGCGACGGGAGAAAATGACCCAGCCGGTGCTGATCCTCACCGCCCGCGATACCCTTGAGGATCGCATTAGCGGTCTCGACACCGGCGCGGATGACTATCTGGTGAAACCCTTTGCCCTGGAAGAGCTGAACGCGCGCATTCGCGCCCTGCTCCGTCGGCATAATAATCAGGGCGATAACGAAATCAGCGTCGGCGACCTGCGCCTCAACGTCACCCGTCGCCAGGTGTGGCTCGGTGAGACGGCGCTGGATCTGACGCCGAAGGAGTATGCCCTGCTATCGCGACTGATGATGAAAGCCGGCAGCCCGGTACATCGCGAGATCCTCTACAACGATATCTACAGCTGGGACAATGAGCCAGCGACCAATACCCTGGAAGTGCACATCCACAACCTGCGCGATAAGATTGGCAAATCGCGGATCCGCACCGTCAGGGGCTTCGGCTATATGCTGGCTAACCACAACGAGACGGAATAGACCATGGCTCTGTTTGCAACCGAAAACTGGACCATGCGCCACCGGCTGCTGTTGACCATCGGCGCCATTCTGGTGGTCTGTCAGCTGATCAGCGTCTTCTGGCTATGGCATGAGAGCAAAGAGCAGATCCAGTTGCTGGTGGCCAGCGCCATCGAAGGGCACAACAATCAGAAGCATGTGGAGCATGAGGTAAGGGAAGCGGTCGCCAGCCTGCTGGTGCCGAGCCTGCTGATCGTGGGTCTGGCGCTGTACATCAGCATGCTGGCGGTACGCAAAATCACCCGCCCGCTTTCACGTCTGCAAAGCGAGCTGGAGAGTCGCACGCCGGACAACCTCACCCCCATCGTGCTCAGCGAATCGGTTCCCGAGGTGACGGCGGTGACCACCGCCCTGAATCAGCTGGTTTCCCGCCTCAATCTGACCCTTGACCGCGAACGGCTGTTTACCGCCGACGTGGCGCACGAGCTGCGCACCCCGCTGGCCGGGCTGCGGCTGCACCTTGAGCTGCTGGCGAAAGTGCATGGCATGGGCGTCGACCCGCTGATCCAGCGCCTCGACCAGATGACCACCAGCATTTCGCAGCTGCTGCAGCTGGCGCGCGTCGGTCAGTCCTTTTCCGCCGGCAGCTATCAGCAGGTGCTGCTGCTGGATGACGTGGTCAAACCGCTGCAGGATGAGCTGGAGACCATGCTGGCCGAGCGCCAGCAACGGCTGCTGCTGACGGATGTCGAAAGCGAGGCCGTCGTCTCTGGCGACGCGACGCTCATCCGCGTCATTCTGCGCAATCTGGTGGAGAATGCCCATCGCTACAGCCCGCAAGGGTCGACGATCCGCGTGTCGGTGAAAGCGGGTCTGATGCCAGTGATGGCAGTGGAAGATGAAGGACCGGGGATTGATGAGGCGAAAAGCGGCGAACTCAGTAAGGCCTTTGTACGCATGGACAGTCGCTACGGCGGCATAGGGCTCGGACTGAGCATCGTCACGCGCATTGCTCAGCTGCATGACGCCCAGTTCTTTTTGCATAACCGCCAGCCGGGGCCAGGGGTCCGCGCGTGGGTGTTATTCCCGCGGCGTGCGGGTCAGAACGTCAGCACCCACTGATGGAAGAAGGCAACAATAATGACCAGGGCGGTGGCGACCGCCAGATATTCACGGAAGTTGATTTTTTGCATGGACACTATCCTCATCAGGTTGAGGATAGTGTCGCCTGGCGAGATTAAGCAAACATTAAGAAGGCCGCTTTGCGGCCTTTTTTTCTTCTCCGCCGTGGGTTATCTGGCTGCGGAACGGTCAGCGCAGCGCCGTACCTTCACTGCGCCCTCGCCTATCCCCGTCCGGCGGTATGCGCCAACACTCAGGAGGCAGCAATAAACAGTTCACGCAGCTGATGCAGCTGGTCGCGAATTTGCGCCGCCTCTTCGAACTCGAGGTTCTGCGCGTGCTGCATCATCTGCCCTTCCAGCTCGTGGATTTTCTGCTGCAGCGCTTTTGGCGTCATATCCACGCCGCTGAGCCCGGCAGGCTCGACGGCCTTCGCTTTACCGCGCCCTTTGGCTTTGGTTTTCGCCAGGCTCTGGCCCAGCTGCAGGATATCCACCACTTTCTTGTTCAGCCCCTGCGGCACAATGCCGTGCTCTTCGTTGTAGCGCTGCTGTTTCTCCCGTCGCCGCTCCGTCTCACCGATGGCTTTCGCCATCGAGGGAGTGATCTTATCGCCGTACAGAATAGCCTTGCCGTTGACGTTGCGCGCCGCGCGGCCGATGGTCTGGATCAGCGAGCGTTCGGAGCGCAGGAAGCCCTCTTTGTCCGCATCGAGGATCGCCACCAGCGACACCTCCGGCATATCCAGCCCCTCACGCAGCAGGTTGATCCCCACCAGCACGTCAAACTCGCCAAGACGCAGGTCGCGGATAATCTCCATACGTTCGACGGTGTCGATATCCGAGTGCAGATAGCGCACCCGCTCGCCGTGCTCCTCAAGGTACTCGGTTAAGTCTTCCGCCATCCGCTTGGTGAGGGTGGTGACCAGCACGCGCTCGTTGATGGCCGTGCGCAGGCGGATCTCCGACAGCAGGTCGTCGACCTGGGTGGCCACCGGCCGCACTTCGATGATCGGGTCCAGCAGACCGGTCGGACGCACCACCTGATCCACCACCTCGCCGCCGGATTTATCCAGCTCGTAGGCGCCGGGGGTCGCCGACACGTAGATGGTTTGCGGCGCCAGCGCTTCGAATTCTTCAAACTTCATCGGCCGGTTATCCAGCGCCGACGGCAGGCGGAAGCCGTACTCCACCAGCGTCTCTTTGCGCGCCCGGTCGCCGCGGTACATGCCGCCGATCTGCGGCACCGTGACGTGGGATTCGTCGATCACCAGCAGGCCGTCTGCCGGCAGGTAGTCGAACAGGGTGGGCGGCGGCTCGCCGGGCCCGCGCCCGGAGAGGAAGCGCGAGTAGTTTTCAATGCCCGAGCAGTAGCCCAGCTCGTTCATCATTTCGAGGTCGAACTGGGTGCGCTGGGTTAAGCGCTGCTCTTCCAGCAGCTTGTTGTTGGCCAGCAGCACCTTGCGCCGATCCGCCAGCTCCAGCTTAATCTCTTCCATCGCCTGGACGATGCGTTCCCGCGGCGTCACGTAGTGCGTCTTGGGATAAATGGTGTAGCGCGGCACCGTCGATTCCACATGGCCGGTAAGCGGGTCGAACAGCGACAGGCGCTCAACTTCTTCGTCAAACAGCTCAATGCGCAGGGCGATATCGTCGGATTCCGCCGGGAAGACGTCGATCACCTCGCCGCGCACGCGGAAGGTGCCGCGCTGGAAGGCCTGATCGTTGCGGGTATACTGCAGCTCGGCCAGGCGGCGCAGGATCGCCCGCTGGTCAATCAGCATCCCCACCGTCAGATGCAACATCATTTTCAGATACAGGTCCGGGTCGCCGAGGCCGTAGATAGCCGAGACCGAGGCCACCACCACCACATCGCGCCGCTCAAGCAGCGCTTTAGTGGCCGACAGGCGCATCTGCTCGATATGTTCGTTTACCGAGGCGTCCTTCTCAATGAAGGTATCTGAGCTGGGGACGTAGGCTTCCGGCTGGTAGTAATCGTAGTAGGAGACGAAATACTCGACGGCATTCTCGGGGAAAAATTCTTTCATCTCGCCGTAGAGCTGGGCCGCCAGGGTTTTGTTTGGCGCCAGCACCATCGTCGGCCGCTGCAGATCGGCAATCACGTTGGCGATGGTAAAGGTTTTACCGGAGCCGGTGACCCCCAGCAGCGTTTGATGCGCGAGCCCATCCTCCAGCCCCTCTTCCAGGCGGCGGATGGCTTCCGGTTGGTCTCCGGAGGGGCGAAAGGCGGAATGCAGAACAAACGATTTACTCATCAATCAGAACCTGAAAAAGATTTAGCGGCCGGTGTTTAATTCTACCCCTCGGGCCGTTTTTTGCCAACAAAATATACTGGATATTTAAACAGTATGTGATTATGATAGCGCCACGATTTGGCCTTTTTTGCCGGCAACCGGGATATAAAACGCGCGCCGGGCGGAATAATCCTCCGGCCGTCAGGGTTATCCCCAGAAATTTTTACCTTTTAACATTTGTCAAGCGGACGGGTGAAAGTTTTATGGCAGAAGATGACGCTTTTCTTACACCCATTGATTTTATCTAACAAGCTGATATTTAATGCTTTTAAAGAAAAGACGCCTTTCGCGCCAATTCAGCCGCAAGCCGCGTACGCTCTAGCTTACCGCAGGTTTTCTAACTCTAATACACAAGGTTATCCACAGGAATAGTGGATAACTGTCTGCAGCCCAAGACCGCCGCCGCCCGGCGCAAATCGTCTGGCGGCCTAAACCGCGCGGCGAAAAATTTTTATCGAACTATTTTTGATAACTATCCGCTTAAAGCCGCTCGATTTTTGCTGCTTTTTGCACCACCCTTTAGCGTCGGGCACCGGAAAAGTGCAGCCCCGGCGCTGGCTGTGCCTGATGGTATCGGCGTTTAGCGTTTTTTTCCGAGCGTTCTTTTTCCTGGCAAGAGTTTTGCAGCATCTTTCTGTCGCCCTGACGCCAGGATAAGGAGAAAACGTCCATGTTGAATTTACAGGCAGTAAATCACTTTTACGGCAACCAGCATTCGCTGTGGAATGTCGATCTTGAACTACGCCCGGGGGAGTGCATTGGCGTACTGGGACGCGAGGGCATGGGAAAAACCACCCTGGTTAACTGCATTGCCGGGCATCTGCCGGTGGCCAGCGGCCGGATGACCTGGCATGACATTGGCGCCCCGCCGCAGGATCTCACCCCCCTGTCGGCCCAGTCGCGCAGCGCCATCGGTATCGGCTATGTGCCGCAGGATAAACGCATCTTCTCCCAGCTCAGCGTGGAAGAGAATCTACATATTGCCCTCGCGGCCGGGAAACCCGGGGCTAACGCCAGCGGCGGCGAAATCTATGAACATTTTCCCGAACTCTATGCCCTACGGCAGCGCAAAGGCGCCTCGCTGAGCGACGACGATCAGTACCAGCTGGCGCTGGCCAGGGCGCTGATTGTCCAGCCGCGGCTGCTGATCCTTGATGAACCCTCGCGCGGCAGAGGGCCGCGCTGTCTGCAAAAGCTGGCGGATCTGCTGCTGCGGTTGAATCGCGATATCGGCCTGACGGTGCTGCTCGCCGAGCAGCACCTGCCCTTTATCCGCCGGGTGGCGGATCGTTTCTGTGTTTTGCACCGGGGCCGTAACGTCGCCGAAGGCGATATTATGGCGCTGGATGAACCGCTGCTGGCGCAGTGGATGACGCCGGATCCAGCGCCCTGAGGTCCAGATACTGGCCGAGATCGTCGCGCTGCGCGATATCGGCAAGCCACGGTATTTCACCGAGGAACGGCGCGGCCAGCCGGTTTTTCAGCGTCGCCAGATACTCGGCGTGGCGCTTGCCCGGCGGCAGCACGTCATTGGCGATCCACCCCGCGAGCGGCAGCCCCGCCTGGCGTACCGCCTGGGCGGTAAGCATCGCGTGGTTGATGCAGCCGAGCTTAACGCCCACCACCAGAATCACCGGCAGCTGCTCCGCCTGCGCCCAGTCGGCGAAGGTCAGGGTTTCCGAAAGCGGCGTAAACCAGCCGCCGGCCCCTTCCACCAGCACCCAGTCGGCGAGGCGTTCTAACTCGCGCAGCCCGCTGGAGAGCCTCGCCGCGGCGATCGGCCGTCCTTCGTCGGCGCTGATGATATGCGGTGAGGTCGGCTCGGCGAAGGTATACGGGTTAACCTGCTCATAGCGCAGCGCGACCCGGCTATGACGCTGCAGCGCCAGCGCGTCTTCATTACGCAGCCCGGCGGCGGTAAGCTCGCTGCCGGAAGCCACCGGCTTATAGCCGGCGGTGTGAAAACCCAGCTGATTCGCCGCCTGCAGCAGGGCGCTGCTGGCGATGGTTTTCCCGACTTCAGTGTCGGTCCCGGTGACAAAAAAACGTTTAGTCACGCTCAATGACTCCTGTAAAAAGAGAATACGTCAGCGGGCAGACGCCCTGCCGCTGCGGCCAGGCCAGCTGTAGCTCGCGCAGTTTGCCGCGGCTAAGCGGGGCCGATGCCCGCCCCTGGTGCAAATGGGTGGCGCCGATGCCCTTCAGCGATCGCATGGCGCTCAGCGCATCGACGAACGGCAGGCTAATCTGATGCACCTCGCCGGACGCCCGCAGGCCGCTCAGCGCCTCGCGCACCGCCGCTTCGCTGAGAAAACGGTTGGCATGCGGCCGGTCGTCGATGGCCTGCCACGCCTGATTGAGCTCCGGCAGCGAGTCGGCCAGCAGCGTGCTAAACGCCACGCTGCCGCCGGGACGCACCACCCGGTACAGCTCGCCAAGGGCTGCGCGCAGATCGTCGCACCACTGCACCGCCAGATTGCTCCACGCCAGATCGACGCAGGCGTCGGGCAGCGGCAGCGCCTCAATGTCGCCCAGCAGGTAATGCTGGGCGGCGTCGTTACGCTGCGCCTGGGCCAGCATCCCGGGGGAGAGATCCAGCGCGGTCACCACGCTGCCTGCCTCACGCCAGCGGCGGCTCATGCTGCCTGGGCCGCAGCCGGCATCCAGCACCCGGGGAAAATCGCGACGCGCCAGCTGGCGCAGCAGCAGTTCCGCGCTGCGCCGCTGCAGTTCATCATGTTGCGAATAGCCGCTGGCCGCCCGGCCAAACGCCGCGGCGACCGCCTGCTTATTCACCGTGGCCATGCAGCACCTCCAGTAAACGGTTAATGTCCCCAGCCTGATGGGCGGCGGTCAGGGTCAGGCGCAGACGAGCGCTGCCGACCGGCACCGTCGGTGGACGGATCGCCGTTGCCCAGCAGCCCGCGTCGCGCAGACGGCTGGCCAGGCTCAGCGCCCGCCCGTTATCGCCGACGATTAGCGGCTGGATCGCGCTGACGGAGTCGGTCAAACCCAGCGACGTCTCGCCCATCCCCGCGCGGAACTGACGGATACGGGCGGCCAGGGTGTCGCGGCGGCGCTGGCCTTCATCGCTGCGTATCACCTGCAGCGCGGCGCTCAGCGCCACCGCCTGGGCGGGCGGCATCGCGGTGCTGTAGATCAGATGGCGGGCAAACTGCAGCAGATAATCGGCCAGCGCGTCATCGCACAGCACCGCCGCGCCGCTGACGCCGAACGCCTTGCCGAAGGTAACCACCAGCAGCTCAGGGCGCACCGCCTGCGCGGCGCAGCTCCCGCGTCCTTCGTCGCCGACCACGCCGACGCCGTGGGCATCATCCACCAGCAATAGCGCCCCGGCGGCCTGCGCCGCGGCGTGAATGGCCGCCAGCGGCGCGCTGTCGCCGTCCATGCTGAAAATGCCTTCGGTGACCGCCAACTGTTCGCCCGCCAGCGGCTTAGCCAGCAGTTGAGCGAGCTGTTGCGGATCGTTGTGGCCGAAACGGCGTAGCTGCGCCGGGCTCAGACTGGCCGCCTCGAGCAGGGAGGCGTGGCTCAGGCGGTCGGCCACAATCCGATCCTCTTTATCCGCCAGGGCGGCGATCAGCGCCTGATTGGCGGCAAAGCCGGAGATAAACAGCAATGCGCGCGGGTAGCCCAGCCAGTCGGCAAGTTCCTCTTCCAGCGCACGGTGGGCCTCGCTATAGCCGCTTACGTGTCCCGAGCCGCCGGAACCGACGCCATAACGTTCCGCCCCCTGCTGCCAGGCGGCGATAATCGCCGGATGCTGGCTCAGGCCGAGATAGTCATTACTGGAGAAGTTAAGCCAGCGCTCCCCTTCCCGCTCCAGCCAGCGCCCGGCGCCGTGCGTCACCGGCAGGCGGCGGCGAAGGGCATCCGCCGCCCGTCGCTCGTCCAGCGCCCGATCGATTCGCTGCTGCCAGGTCATAGCGCCGCCGCGTTGTAATATTCCTCAGTGTCCGGGGTGAGTAAGGCCTGCTCCAGACGCTGCTGCTGCTCAATGTCGCCTTCCAGCACTGCCGTCTGCTGCGGGTTGATCCCCAGCTTACGGAACAGCTGCAGATCGTTGTCCTCTTCCGGGTTCGGCGTGGTCAGCAGCTTGCAGCCGTAGAAAATGGAGTTCGCCCCGGCCATAAAGCACATCGCCTGGGTCTGCTCGTTCATCTGCTCGCGGCCGGCGGAGAGACGCACGTAAGAGGTGGGCATCATGATGCGCGCGATGGCGATAGTGCGAATAAAATCGAAAGCGTCGACGTCGTCGTTATCCGCCAGCGGCGTACCTTTGACTTTTACCAGCATGTTGATGGGCACGCTTTCCGGCGGCGTGGGCAGGTTGGCCAACTGCAGCAGCAGGCCAGCGCGGTCTTTCACGGTCTCCCCCAGCCCGACGATACCGCCGGAGCAGACTTTGATCCCGGCGTCACGCACTTTGTCCAGAGTATCCAGGCGCTCCTGGTAGGTGCGGGTGGTGATGATGTTGCCGTAAAATTCCGGCGAGGTATCAAGGTTGTGGTTGTAGTAATCGAGGCCCGCCTCGGCCAGGCGCTGCGCCTGGCTGTCGGTCAGGGTGCCGAGCGTCATGCACGACTCCAGCCCCAGAGCCTTCACCCCTTTCACCATCTGCTCCAGATACGGCATATCGCGGTCATTGGGGTTTTTCCACGCCGCGCCCATGCAGAAGCGGGTCGAGCCGGCGTTTTTCGCCTGACGCGCTGATTCCAGCACCTGCTCGACTTCCATCAGGCGCTCGGTTTCGAGCCCGGTTTTATAGCGCGCGCTCTGCGGACAATATTTACAATCTTCCGGGCAGGCGCCGGTTTTGATCGACAGCAGGGTGCTGACCTGCACCTGGCGCGGATCAAAGTGTTGCCGGTGGATTTGCTGCGCTTCGAATAACAGATCGATGAGTGGTTTATTAAATAATTCAGTTACTTGCGACATTGTCCAACGTACGTGGTGAGCCATTGGCTTCTCCAAAGGGTTTTGTTAATTTACGGTTCGGTTTATACTCGTAAACCTAAATGTTTTCAAAATGGTTTACAAGTCGCTTATGACCCTGGACGATCTCGCCTTCGATCGGCGCCACATCTGGCACCCCTACACCTCTATGACTTCCCCCCTGCCGGTCTACCCGGTGGTTTCCGCCCACGGTTGCGAGCTGTCCCTCGCCGGCGGCGAACAGCTGATTGACGGTATGTCCTCCTGGTGGGCGGCGATCCACGGCTACAATCACCCGCGTCTTAATGCGGCGATGAAAGCGCAAATCGACCAGATGTCGCACGTGATGTTCGGCGGGATCACTCACCCCTCGGCGGTGGCGCTGTGTCGTCAGCTGGTGGCAATGACCCCGGAATCGCTGGAGTGCGTTTTCCTCGCCGACTCCGGTTCGGTAGCGGTTGAGGTGGCGATGAAAATGGCCCTGCAGTATTGGCAGGCGAAAGGCCAACCGCGTCGTCGTTTCCTGACCTTCCGCAACGGCTATCACGGCGATACCTTCGGCGCGATGTCGGTCTGCGATCCGCAGAACTCGATGCATAGCCTGTGGCAGGGCTATCTGCCGGATAACCTGTTCGCCCCCGCGCCGCAGAGCCGCTTTGACGGCGAGTGGGATGAAAGGGATATGGTGCCCTTTGCCCGCCTGATGGCCGCGCACCGTCACGACATCGCCGCGGTGATCCTCGAACCGATCGTCCAGGGCGCGGGCGGGATGCGGATGTACCATCCGGAGTGGCTGAAGCGGGTGCGTAAAATGTGCGACCGGGAAGGAATACTGCTGATCGCCGATGAGATTGCCACCGGCTTTGGCCGCACCGGCAAGCTGTTCGCCTGCGAGCACGCCGGTATCGCCGCCGATATTCTGTGTCTGGGCAAGGCGCTGACCGGCGGCACCATGACCCTCTCCGCCGCGCTGACCACCCGCGAGGTGGCGGAAACCATCAGCAACGGTGAAGCCGGCTGCTTTATGCACGGCCCAACCTTTATGGGCAACCCGCTGGCCTGCGCGGTGGCCAGCGAAAGCCTGCGCCTGCTGGAGAGCGGCGAATGGCAGCGGCAGGTGGCGGCGATTGAAGCCCAGCTGCAGACCGAGCTGGCTCCGGCGCGGGGATCCGCCCTGGTCGCCGACGTCCGCGTGCTCGGCGCTATTGGCGTGGTTGAAACCTGTCGCCCGGTCAATATGGCTGCCCTGCAGCGCTTTTTCGTCGAGCAGGGGGTGTGGATCCGACCGTTTGGCCGCCTGATCTACCTGATGCCGCCGTATATCATCACGCCTGAACAGCTGTCCCGCCTGACCCGCGCCGTTAACCTGGCGGTGCAGGACGAAACATTTTTTAGCGAATAAATAGCGGAATTGCGTCGTGGTGCAGGCTACACTTCCTGGTTAATCAGCGCATTATCAATGAGGATGAAGCATGAAACTGATCAGTCACGATCTCCAGGACGGCGGTAAGCTGCCTAATCGTCACGTCTTCAACGGCATGGGCTACGATGGCGACAATATTTCGCCGCATCTGATGTGGGATGATGTGCCCGCAGGAACCAAAAGCTTTGTGGTGACCTGCTACGATCCGGATGCGCCGACCGGCTCCGGCTGGTGGCACTGGGTGGTGGCTAACCTGCCTGCGGATACGCGCGTCCTGCCGCAGGGGGCCGGTTCCGGCCAGGCGGAGCTGCCGGAAGAGGCCGTTCAGACCCGCACCGATTTTGGCAAGGCGGGATACGGCGGCGCGGCGCCGCCGAAGGGCGAGACCCACCGCTATATCTTTACCGTCCACGCCCTGGACGTTGAGAAAATTGAGGTGGATGCCGAGGCCAGCGGCGCAATGGTCGGCTTTAACGTCCATTTCCATTCCCTCGCCAGCGCCTCCATCACCGCCCTGTTCAGTTAATCTTCCCCCGGATAGCGGCTTGCGCCTTATCCGGGCTACCTGCGGCGCCATGTGTTTTTCAGGTGGCGCTACACTCATCTTTACCAGATAACACTTACATATCAAATAAATACACATAGCTGTAGGCCTGGAAAGCGCCGCGCCGCCGGGCAAGGACTGCGGGCACGGAGCCGATTTTGTGCCGGGTGGCGGCTACGCCTTACCCGGCCTACAGTTCCCTCTCACAGGCTCATACCTCGTAGGCCCGGTAAGCGCAGCGCCACCGGGCGATG
>NZ_JAIJYL010000048.1:0-16473 GCF_019753495.1 Klebsiella sp. TF21-TM
AAGCGTGCGTATTGCCTGAAAACACAACCCGCTACGGGGGAGACTTACCCGAAATCTGATTTATTCAACAAAGCCACAGTGTGGATAAGCCACCGTGCCGGGGCGTTTTTGTTTCATCCAGCAGCTCACCCAGCACGGGCCTGGCGTTGTCTGCCATATCAGCACCGCATTTTTGACCCAGAATTGCCGTAAATGCCCACAGCTGCTCAGCCGTCAATCCCGCATTCAGACTGATGGCATAATGGCTTTTCAGTTGGCTGGTGACACCGGGAATTGCAGCCAGAAACGAAATGGTGGCCAGCTCCCTCGTCTGCCAGCTCAGGGTGTCACGCTGGAAAATATCACCAAACAGGTGCGTTTTAAGGAACTGGTCAATTGCAGGCGCAAAGGTAAATAGCGGGCCTGTTACGGGTTTCCCGATAAGACGCGTCTGGTTTTGCGTGCCACCTTCAAGGGCATTCCAGTTCTCAGGAAAAGAGGATGCGTCTTCTCCCGCATTATCCGTAATTCCTTGCTGCTGACGCTGTTCCACCACGCCCATAAGCACGCCAAGGGCATTCAGGCTGCGAGGAAAACCGGCATAGGCATAGAGCTGAATCAGGACTTCTTTGATTTCATTGATGGTAAGGCCTGTATCCAGCCCGTGCTGTATTTCAGCAGCGAGTTTTTCTGTGTCGCCCTTTGCGGCGAAAGCCGCAATTGGAATAATGGCCTGCTGTTTATTGTCCAGCCTGTTTTGCATAACAAATCTCCGGGTGTATTGCGAAAAAGAGAAGGGCGTGCGCCCTGATACCGGCAGTGTATGCAAAGCAGGATTCAATGATAATACGGGTAAATATGCATGGACTTATGCATGGCGCTCATTAATGCGGGGATGACATCAGCAGAATACCAAAGATGGCTCCCGGGTTAATGGCATTTTGGCTTGAGGCAGACCGGATATTGGGTGCCTGCCTCATGGCATGTGTGAGGGTTATTGATAGTGGCTATCTGCCCAGTCGAGCATATTCTCAAGTAAGGATCGCAGCAGCGCCTGAAGTTGAGGGGCCTTTTCCTCTGCATACGCATAAGGCGCCATTTCGTTCATATAATTGACCTGCGCCAGTTCAAGTTGCACGGCATGAATATTCGCGTCAGGCTGTCCGTATGCCCGGGTAATATAGCCGCCCTTAAACCGGCCATTAAGCACATGGCTGAATGGCGACTGTTTCTGACAGCAATCGACCAGACGGTCGCTCAGGGCTGCAGCGCAACTGGCGCCGCCGTTGGTACCGAGGTTCAAATCAGGCAACCGACCATCAAACAGACGCGGGATAACCGATGCAATAGAATGCGCGTCAAACAGCAGTGCATAACCAAACTGGTGTTTTATCCGCGCCAGCTCTGACTGGATACGCTGGTGGTAAGGGTGCCAGATTTGCGCCAGATAGTGCCGACGATGGGCGGCTGTCGGCGTCATGCCGGGCGTAAAGCTGTCCCGACCATCAAATAAAGTCTCCGGGTACAATCCTGTGGTGGCGGTGGTATAGAGCGGCGTATCGTCAGCAGGGCGATTCAGGTCGATAACAAAACGGGAATAATTCCCGACCAGCATACTGGCGCCGAGGGCGTGAGCAAAATCGTACAGGCGGGGAATATGCCAGTCGGTATCGCCAAGCGGGCGTGCGGCATCGCTCAGACCATTGTCGACCTCCGGCGTCAGTTGTGTTCCCGCGTGGGGAATACTGATAAGCAACGGTGCACTGCCAGCCGTGAAATGGTAAGGATCGATAATGTCAGTCATAGCTGAAAGGCTCATGGATGAACGTTTCCTCGTATTTTCCCGCGATAGACCACCGTGCAGGGCAATTGACCGCCCAGCCAGTAGATCAGTTCAGCCGGTCGCGACAGCGGCCAGTGGATAAAATCGGCAACCTTACCTTCGGCAAGCGTACCGTGAGACGCGGCCAGACCGAGGGCGCGCGCGCCGTGGCACGTAATCCCGGCCAGCGCTTCCTCCGGCGTCAGACCAAACAGTGTACAGCCCATATTCAGCATCAGGCGCAATGACAGCACCGGGGATGTCCCCGGGTTGGCATCACTCGCCAGGGCCATCGGCACCTGATACTGGCGGAAAAAATTCACGGGCGGGTGCTGTTTTTCACGCAGTAAATACCATGCGCCGGGCAGCAGGACGGCGACAGTGCCGCTGGCCGCCATGGCGTGAGCATCTTCCTGGGTGGCGTATTCAAGGTGATCCGCCGACAAGGCGTGATAGTTTGCCGCCAGTGAACTGCCATGCAGGGCAGAGAGTTGTTCCGCATGCAATTTAACCGGCAACCCCAAAGCCTGTGCAGCATCAAAAATGCGCTCGACTTGTGCTGGGGAGAACGCAAGGTGCTCACAGAATGCGTCAACGGCATCCGCCAGTTTTTCTCTGGCGACAATGGGCAGCAGGGTATCGCAAATAAAGTCGATATAGTCCTCCGCCCGGTCTTTGTACTCGGGCGGCAGGGCATGGGCGGCAAGACAGGTGGACTGAATATCGACAGGCAACAGAGTGGCTAATTTGCGGATAACCCGCAACATTTTTAATTCACTGTCCAGGGTCAGCCCGTAGCCTGACTTAATTTCAAGGCAGGTGACCCCCTCGGCCAGCAGCGGTTGCAAACGCAATAAAGCCTGCCGGAGCAGTTCCTCTTCCGTGGCGTCCCGGGTGGCGTTTACAGTGGATAAAATACCACCGCCCGCCGCGGCGATTTCTGCATAGCTTACGCCATTTAACCGCTGCTCAAATTCGGCGCTGCGGTTCCCGCCGAACACCAGATGAGTATGACAATCGATAAATCCCGGGGTAATTATCCCGCCGTCGAATACATGCTGTTGTGCATGGGGAAACGCCGGGCAGTCGGCATTACGGCCAAGCCAGACAATTTTTCCCTCCGTCACTGCCAATGCGCCGTTTTCTATCACGTTGTAACGGCCATCCTGCATGGTGACCAGCGTGGCGCCGCGCCAGACACTGTCACAGTGCGCCGGGGGCGTGACAGTAAGGCAAATGGACGAGGCTAAGGACATAGCAGACTCCGGATGATTTATCTTGTATAGACAATTAAAGTCAACCTAACCCATAACCGAAAGGGCGGCAAGGCGGCCAGAGATAGTTTTTTCTTATCGCCAACTGTCGCGTAAAGACGGGCGGCCTGTGAATGCCGCCTGCGCCAGACGCGATTAGCCGTGACTGGTAAAACGGCCAAATAACTGATAACGCGAACCCGGGTAAATCAGGCGGGCGGACGTCACAACGCGGCTGCCGCTCCAGGTTCGCCGGTGAATCAACAGGCAGGGCTCATGCTCCTCAAGTTGCAGCAAGTGGCGTTGTTCATCGCTGGCGCTGATGGCTTCAACGCGGTGCTCCCCTGCGGTCAGCGGGGCAATATCCATCAGATAGGTATATGGCGTCTGTTTATTGAGCACCTGCCGGAGGTAATCCGGCGCCGTTTCCGGGTTAACAAAACGGTCTTCAATTTGTACCGGAACGTTATTTTCGTAATGCACAATTTGGGAGTAAAACAGCGTATCACCGATGGCAATCCCCAACTGGAGCGCTTGATCGGCGTCCGCCTGGCGGGCCTCGCACACTAAAATTTTACTGTCATGACGATGACCACGTTGGGCGATTTCATCAGCAATATTATGGACCTCAAGCATCGGTGTATAGGCTTTTGCTTCGGCGACAAACGTCCCCACGCCCTGCATGCGGATTAAAAAACCTTCGCTGGTCAGTTCGCGCAGCGCCCGGTTGATGGTCATACGGCTGACGCCAATTTCATTAACCAGCTCACTTTCCGATGGAATACGTTGGTGGGGTTTCCAGACGCCGGCGCGAATCTGGCCAATGATGGCCTGTTTCACCCGCTGATAAATGGGCGCCGGTGCATCGCTCATGGCGGCGGCCAGCTCAGATAGTGTCTGCCGGGTCACGTCTTGTTGCGCCGTACCGGCCGATGAAAAAAGGGTGGGCTCAGACATGTTTCTTACCTCTCAAAAGTGCCACAGACAAGGTCATCGTTTCCCGGACGCTGGCGTATTTTCAACCGCGAAGCGTAAGCAGAAAAGCTGTGGTGAAAAACTCAAATGATAAAAAAAGGAATGGCGCAAGTTTACAGCCAAACCATGCATATGTATATGTATAGACAAGTCGCCCCAAAGTTTTGCAATTGTTTACTTATAATTGCCTTTATGTTTCTTTTCGCTGCTCAGGAACGTTGTTATGCCTGCTTATTTTGCTACACAAGCCCTGCTTGCTGAAGGATGGGCTCACAATGTGCGTCTGGATGTCGATGCTGCCGGCATGTTAACCGCCATCACGCCGGACAGCACAGCACAGGATGCTGTCCGGCTTTCAGGTCCGGTGATCCCGGGTATGCCGAATTTACACTCTCATGCATTCCAGCGGGTGATGGCCGGGCTGGCGGAGGTGGCCGGAAACCCGCAGGACAGTTTCTGGACCTGGCGTGACCTGATGTATCGCACGGTGCAGCGATTAACGCCGGACCAGGTCGGTATTATCGCCCGCCAGTTGTATATCGAGATGCTCAAAGGGGGTTATACCCAGGTCGCTGAGTTCCACTATCTGCACAATGATATCAGCGGTAACCCCTATGCTGACCGCGGCGAGATGACCGCCCAATTAAGCGCCGCTGCCGACCTTGCGGGAATCGGCCTGACGCTGTTGCCCGTGCTCTACAGCTATGCCGGGTTTGGCGGGCAACCGGCTCAGGCGGGTCAGGTGCGGTTTATTCAGGACGCTGACACCTATTTGCGCCAGCAGGCGATTATCCGCCAGCAGATAACGGGCAAAGTACTGCAAAACCAGGGCCTGTGTTTTCACTCACTACGGGCCGTGACCCCCACGCAGATGCAGCAGGTTTTACAGGCCAGCGACCCGGCATTGCCTGTACATATCCATATCGCCGAGCAGCAAAAAGAAGTCAATGACTGCCTGAGCTGGAGCGGACAACGCCCCATTGCGTGGCTGTATGATCACCTGGATATCGATGCCCGCTGGTGTCTTGTCCACGCGACACATGCGGATGAGAAAGAAGTGGCCCGCATGGCGCAAAGCGGTGCGGTTGCCGGGCTGTGCCCCACAACAGAAGCGAATCTGGGCGACGGTATTTTCCCCGGCGTCGATTATTTGGCACAGCGCGGTCACTGGGGTATTGGTTCCGACAGCCATGTTTCACTTAATGTGGTGGAAGAGCTGCGCTGGTTCGAATATGGGCAGCGCTTACGTGATCAGCGCCGCAACCGCCTGACAACGGCGACCCAAAATGTGGTGGGCGATGTGTTGTACACCCAGGCGCTTGCCGGTGGTGCGCAGGCCTGTGGCGCGCCTGTCGGGAGATTGTCAGTGGGGTATCGCGCCGACTGGCTGGTGCTGGATGGACAGGATCCTTACCTGGCGGCAGCCCGCCCCCCTGAAATTCTCAACCGCTGGTTATTTGCCGGCCACGCCGGGCAGATTCGCGATGTGTATGTTGGCGGGACCCCCCGCATTATCAATGGGCAACATGCGCAGCAACAGGCCGTTGCCGCTGATTTTCTGCAGGTACTGCGCCAACTGGCGGAGGCGACAGCATGACGGGCTGGCAGCGTTTTTCCCAGACCAGGCTGCCGGTCAGTCGCTGGCGTAATGGCGGCGGCGAAACCCGCGAAATTATCAGCTGGCCGCCAGGGCAGGCGGATTTTGACTGGCGTGCCAGCATTGCCACTGTCGCGCAGGATGGCCCGTTTTCCGCTTTCCCCGGCATTGCGCGTTCCATCACGCTGTTGAGTGGCGAGGGCATGCAACTGACTGACGGCATCGGGGTGAATCATGTGCTGAATACCGTGGGAGAACCCTTCGAGTTTAGCGGGGATCTTGCACTCCACGCACATCTTCTGGGGGGCGAGACGATGGATTTTAACCTGATGACCCGGCGTACTGTCTGTTTGCCCGGCGTTGTCGCCCTCAGGGGAAGTGGCACGGTGTCCCGTGAGCAGGGCGGTGTGCTTTTCGCCATTCAGGGTGACTGGCAATTACCGGATGGGACCCGGCTGGGCGCGGGTGAAGGTATCTGGTGGCCACCGACGTCAGACAGCTGTCAGACGACACAGTGGCCGATTTCTGCCTTGCATACTGTGGATGCACAAAAAACGCGCAGTCTGCTACTTTGGGCGGCGGTCATTGCCTGAGTTGGTGCGTCCTGCACTGGTTTGGCGCATCCTGCGCACTTATTTGATTCGACAGGCAGAGAAAACCACTGGCCACAGGCCGAAATAACCGGGAAAGCAGGCATAGCTGAACTAGCACAAAGCTTGCTTTACTTATTCGGCTTGCTTGTATAGACAAGAATATACAGTAGCGTATTTTGCCCGGGCAGTTCACTGGCCAGGCATTTCCCCGAGACAGGTAATTTGGCAGGAGTGGCAGATGAGCAACATGATTTCCAGGACTGTGCTGAAGCGTTCGTTATCCATGTTAGGGCTGGCAGTGACATTGGGTTGCGGGGCAATAAACACCGCCATGGCGGCAGAGACTCCGGTGGCCATTGGTATTTCCGGGTGGACAGGATTCGCTCCCCTGACACTGGCCGATAAGGCAGGCATTTTCAAAAAGAATGGCCTGGACGTGACGCTGAAAATGGTACCCCAGCAATCACGCCACCTGGCCATTGCATCAGGCTCTTTGCAGTGCGCGGCGACCACGGTGGAAACCTACCTCACCTGGAATGCCAGCGGTGTGCCCATCAAGCAAATTGTGCAACTGGATAAATCCTATGGCGCGGATGGGATTGCCGTACGTGGGGGTATCAATAAAGTGGCTGACCTGAAAGGGAAAACCATCAGTGTCGATGCACCAGGAACCTCCTCCTATTTTCTGCTGGCCTGGATCCTCGATAAAAACGGCATGACGATGAAAGACGTCAAACTGGCAACCCTGGGGCCGGATGCCGCCGCTCATGCCTTTATTGCCGGGCAGAACGATGCCGCTGTGACGTACGAGCCGTATCTCTCCACCATCCGCCAAAGCCCGGACAAAGGCAAAATTCTGACCACCACACTGGATTATCCCATGGTGATGGACACCCTGGGTTGTACGCCATCCTGGCTGGATAAAAACCCCAAAGCGGCTCAGGCACTGGTAAATAGCTACTTTGAAGCCCTGGATATGATCAAAAAAGATCCGGATAAAGCCAATGAGATTATGGGGGCGGCGGTCAAAGAAACCGGCAAACAGTTTGCTGAAGAGTCCAGCTATCTGCGCTGGCAAGACCGTGATGCGAACAAGAAGTTCTTCAGTGGCGAGATTGTCACCTTTACCAACGAAGCGGCGCGTTTGCTGACGGAAATGAAAATCCTGCATAAAACGCCGGATATTAATACGTTGTATGACGCGAAGTATGTGACTCAGCCATGAAGGACCACAAGATGAACAGTCCTGTCAGTCAGGCCGCGGAATTTCCCGCCAGTACGCAGTCAGTTTTACGTGAGCCGGCGCCTCTGCCGGCAAGTAAAAAGGTCTGGCACAACCCGATGATGGTGCCACTGCGCCCCGTGGCGTCCCGTCATCGCTGGTTTTTGGGCTTCTGCTTTTTTGTGCTGTTTTTCGCGCTGTGGGCGCTGGTGACTTTTACCGGGCTGGTGTCGCCGACATTCCTTGCCAGTCCGGCCAGTATGTTGCAGGAAGGGGGGCTGTTATTTACCGATTTTGATTTCACAACAGATATCGGTATGACGGTAATGCGTGTACTGGGCGGCTTTATTCTGGCGTGCATTATCGCCGTGCCGCTGGGTATTCTGATGGGCTCATACAAACTGATCGAAGCGTTTTTTGAGCCCTTCGTTTCGTTTTGCCGCTACCTGCCCGCATCGGCGTTTGTCCCCCTGCTTATTCTGTGGGCAGGGATTGGCGAAATGCAAAAAATACTGGTGATCTTTATCGGTTCGTTCTTTCAGATAACCCTGATGGTTGCGGTGGCTGTCGGCGCGGCGCGGCGCGATCTGGTGGAAGCGGCGTATACCCTTGGCGCGACCAACAAGAGCGTGGTGCGTCGGGTGATAATCCCCGGGGCGGCGCCGGAAATTGCGGAACTGCTGCGCCTGGTGCTGGGCTGGGCATGGACCTATGTCATCGTGGCGGAACTGATTGGTTCATCCAGCGGGATAGGTCACATGATTGTCAACAGCCAGGCGTTACTCAATACCGGGCAAATGATTTTCGGCATTATCGTGATTGGCTGCATTGGATTGCTGTCTGATCTGTTGTTTAAAGCGGTGAATCGCCGCCTGTTTGTATGGAGTTCGCTGTGATGAGCTATCCGAAGCTGAGTGTTCGCCAGGTGGAACGCGTCTTCAGTGGCCCGAAAGGCGAGAAGACCCAGGCATTACTGCCCGTGGATTATCAGGTCAATGAGAACGACTTTATTACCATTCTCGGGCCTTCCGGGTGCGGTAAATCCACACTTTTACGCATTGTTGCCGGGCTGGATCAGCCCACCCGCGGCGAGGTCTGGCTGGATGGCGTGCTGGTCGATGGTCCGGGCGCGGATCGCGGCATGGTATTCCAGAGTTACACACTGTTCCCCTGGTTGACGGTTGAGCAGAATATCTGCTTTGGCCTACAGGAACGCGGCGTGAGTAAAGCGGCACAAAAAGAGCGCAGCGACTACTTTATTAATAAGGTCGGTTTACGTGGGTTTGAGCAGCATTTCCCCCGTCAGTTGTCCGGCGGTATGCAACAGCGCACAGCCATTGCCCGCGCCCTGGCCAACGACCCGAAAATTCTGCTGATGGATGAACCTTTCGGCGCACTGGATAACCAGACGCGCGTCATGATGCAGGAACTGTTGTTGTCGATATGGGAATCTTCCCGCAAAACAGTCCTGTTTGTGACCCACGATATTGATGAGGCCATTTTTATGGCCAATAAAGTGGCGATTTTCAGTGCGCGCCCCGGGCGAATCAAAACGGAAGTGGCGGTAGATTTTCCGCACCCGCGTGATTATACCCTGAAAACATCACCAGAATTTATGGCATTGAAGGCGCGTATCACGGAAGAAATTCGTACGGAAACCCTGCAAACCATCGATCACTAAGTTCGCGGTATGCAGCGCAGTTAATCATGTTTTAGCGTGAGTCAGGTTGTGCATAAACACCCGGTGTTACACCGGGTTTACTTCCCGTTTTACTTGTATATACAGGAATAGATTATGGCTGCTTCATCCACCGATTACACCCTTTGCCGCCTGCAACCCGGGCATGTCCATTTGCCCATGTTGCGACAAATATACCAGGGTAATGTCCGCCTTGCGCTGGCCGAAGAGGCCCGTGCCGATGTGCTGGCCTCCCAGGAAACAGTCACCCGCATTGTGGCATCGGGAAACGTGGTGTACGGCATTAATACCGGGTTTGGCAAACTGGCGCAAACCCGTATTCCGGCGGAACGTCTGACCGAACTGCAACGAAACCTGGTGCTGTCCCACAGTGTGGGCACAGGCAAAAACCTGGCGGATAACGTTGTTCGCCTGGTGATGGCGACGAAAATTCTCAGCCTCTCCCGGGGTCATTCCGGTATTCGTATTGAGGTGATTGATGCACTGATAACGTTATTTAATGCGGGTGTGTACCCCTGTATTCCGGAAAAAGGATCCGTCGGCGCTTCGGGCGACCTGGCGCCGCTGGCGCATTTGTCATTGATGCTGATTGGCGAAGGGCAGGTGACACTGGGTGGCGAAACGATGTCCGCGGTTGAAGGCCTGGCTGCCGCAGGGCTGAGCCCCTTTGAACTTGGGCCGAAAGAAGGTCTGGCATTACTTAACGGCACCCAGGTATCGACATCCCTCGCGTTGTCAGGTTTGTTTGAAGCAGAACGGGTGTTTTCCGCAGGCCTGGTGGCCGGGGCATTATCACTGGAAGCGATTAAAGGCTCAGTTAAACCGCTTGACCCGCGTATTCATGAAGCACGCGGCCAGGAAGGCCAGATTGCTGTCGCCGCTGCGCTGACGGCGATCCTGGCCGGTAGCGATATTGTGACATCCCATGCTAACTGCGGCCGGGTTCAGGACCCTTATTCCATTCGTTGTGTCCCTCAGGTTATGGGTGCCTGCCTTGATAACCTGCGACATGCGGCCCGCATTCTACGTATTGAAGCAAACGCAGCATCCGATAACCCTCTGGTTTTTGCCGAAAATGGCGACGTGATTTCTGGCGGGAATTTCCACGCAGAACCCGTGGCTTTCGCCGCGGACATCATTGCGCTGGCGGTTGCCGAAGTGGGGGCGATTTCTGAACGCAGAATGGCCTTATTGTTGGACAGCGGTTTGTCCGGCTTGCCGCCTTTCCTGGTAAACGATGGCGGCGTTAACTCCGGCTTTATGATTGCGCAGGTCACGGCCGCCGCGCTGGCATCAGAAAATAAATCGCTGGCACATCCGGGCAGTGTCGACAGCCTGCCCACCTCCGCCAATCAGGAAGATCACGTTTCAATGGCGACCTATGCCGCCCGCCGTCTGGGCAATATGTGTTTTAACACCAGTGTGGTTGTCGGTATCGAAGCCATGGCCGCTGCCCAGGGACTTGATTTTCATCGTCCGTTGCAAAGTTCCGCCACACTGGAAAGCGAAATGAAGGCGATTCGGCAACATGTCGCTTTTCTCGAAAAAGATCGTCTGATGGCGCCGGATGTCGAAATGATGCGTTTGTGGGCGTCCCGTGAACACTGGCCTGCGGCCATTGAAGCATTACTGCCGAGCTTTGCCTGATAACGCTTTACATAAATTTCATTTTTTTTAGAAGGATATGACCATGAACGCGCCACAGAAAAATGCCGCCGCCCATGTCGTTCGCGCTCCCCAGGGAACAGCGCTGAGTTGTCAAAACTGGTTGATCGAAGCGGCTTATCGCATGATCCAAAACAACCTTGACCCCGATGTTGCCGAACGCCCGGAAGACCTGGTGGTCTATGGCGGTATTGGTAAAGCCGCCCGCAACTGGCCTGCCTTCGAAGCCATTCTGGACAGCCTGCGGGCGTTGCGTGAAGACGAAACCCTGCTGGTACAGTCCGGTAAGCCGGTCGGTGTTTTTCGCACCCATACCAATGCGCCGCGCGTGTTGATTGCTAACTCCAATATTGTGCCGCACTGGGCCCACTGGGACCACTTTCACGAACTGGATAAAGCGGGCCTGATGATGTACGGCCAGATGACAGCAGGCTCCTGGATTTACATTGGTGCGCAGGGCATTGTGCAGGGGACGTATGAAACTTTTGCCGAAGCGGGCCGACAGCACTACAACGGCGACCTGCGGGGCAAATGGATTCTGACGGCAGGGCTTGGTGGTATGGGCGGCGCCCAACCGCTGGCTGGCGTGCTGGCAGGGGCCTGCGTCCTGGCCATTGAATGCCAGGAATCCCACATTGATTTCCGTCTGCGTACCCGTTATGTGGACTATAAGACCCGCAGCCTCGATGAGGCGCTGGCGATGATTGAAAAAGCCTGTGCGGAGAAAAAAGCCATCTCTGTCGGCCTGCTGGGCAATGCCGCTGAGTTGATGCCGCAACTGGCGGCGCGGGCAAAAGCGGGTGGCCTGCGTCCGGATATTGTGACCGATCAGACCTCCGCTCATGATCCGCTTAATGGCTATCTGCCGGAAGGCTGGAGCCTGGAAAAATGGCAGGCCGCCCGTCAGTCAGATCCGCAATCCGTGGTGAAAGCCGCCCGCGCTTCTATGGCAAAACATGTCCAGGCCATGCTCGATTTTCACCATATGGGGATCCCCACCGTCGATTACGGCAACAATATCCGCCAGGTCGCCAAAGAAGAGGGCGTTGAAAACGCCTTTGATTTCCCGGGTTTTGTCCCGGCCTACATCCGCCCGCTGTTCTGTGAAGGCAAAGGGCCATTCCGTTGGGTTGCCCTTTCCGGCGACCCGGAAGATATCTATAAGACCGACGCGAAACTCAAAGAACTCTTCCCGGACAACACCAATCTGATCAACTGGCTGGACATGGCGCGTGAGCGCATTGCCTTCCAGGGGCTGCCTGCGCGTATTTGCTGGCTGGGCCTGGGTGAACGTCACCGCGCCGGGCTGGCGTTTAACGAAATGGTGCGTAACGGCGAACTGAAAGCGCCGATTGTTATTGGCCGTGATCATCTGGATACGGGGTCAGTGGCATCGCCGAACCGTGAAACCGAAGCGATGAAAGATGGCTCTGATGCGGTATCCGACTGGCCATTACTCAATGCATTGCTCAATACCGCCGGGGGTGCCACCTGGGTCAGTCTGCACCATGGTGGCGGTGTTGGCATGGGCTTTTCACAACATGCCGGGATGGTGATTGTGTGCGATGGCACTGAAGATGCCGATGCCCGACTGGCGCGTGTGCTGTGGAACGACCCTGCCACCGGGGTGATGCGCCATGCGGATGCTGGCTATGAACAGGCAAAAGCCTGTGCTGAACGTCATCATTTGAATTTGCCGATGATCTGATGCCTGAATGCCGGATGGCCTGGTGTTGTGCCTCCGGCGTTTTTTTGAGGGATATGCAATGGCTTCTGATGTAGCAGTTTCCAGTTCACTTGTTGATTCACAACAGCAGATACTGAAAAACCTCGCCAGGCCCACAGCGCGGTCATTAAGCCTGTATAACGCCGGGTTGTCGGCGGAAGCGGTACGACAGCAATATGGGTTGAGCCATATCGCCAAACTGGCCAGTAATGAAAATCCGCTGGGCGCCAGCCCGCAGGTCATCGCGGCACTGCAGGCGGATGCCGGTTTCAGCGCAGTCTATTCGGATGCTGCCAGTACAGCGCTGCGCGATGCGCTGGCAACGTATACCGGTGTGCAGGCCGGGAATATTGTTATCGGGAATGGTTCAGAAGATATCCTGCATATGCTGGCACTGGCCTTTCTCAACCCCGGGGACCGCGTGGTCACATTGCGACCTTCATTTGGTCTGCATGAGATTTTCCCGCGCATGATGGGCGCGGACGTCACCCTGGTTGACGTGAATAAGCAGCATCAGTTCGATATCGCCGCCTGGACTCAGGCACTTTCGATGCCCGCCAAAATGGTGATTTTCAGCAACCCGTCGAATCCCGTGGGCTGCATGCTCGACAATGCAGGTTTTGAGCGCATCATCGCCGCGGCACCTCAGGACTGTGTGCTGGTGATTGATGAGGCCTATTTCGAATATTGCCGGAACAACCCGGATTATCCGGACAGCCAGCGTGTGCTGGCCGCGCAGTCGCGCCCCTGGATTGTGCTGCGTACTTTTTCGAAAGCCTACGGCCTGGCGGGATTGCGGGTGGGCTATGGCTTAGCCAGTCACCCTGAACTGGTCAATCTGCTCAATCGCGTTCGCACACCGTTTAATATTAACCGTTCGGCACAAGCGGCGGCCGTGGTAGCTCTGGGGGATCAGCAACATGTTAATGACAGCATTGCGCTGGTCAGTGCGCAGCGCGACATGATGTCGGCGCAGCTCACGGCGCTGGGTTTCCGCGTTGCGCCATCCTGCGCCAACTTCCTGTTTTTTGACTGCGGGCAGCCTGCGGCAGAACTGGCGCAGCGTCTGCTGTGCGATGGCGTCATTATCAAGCCATGGCGGGAGAAGGGGTATGAACACTGGATCCGGGTGTCTGTGGGGAATGAACAGGATAACCAGCAGTTTATTCGGAGCCTGAAACGTATCCTGGCGGAGGATGCCGCGTGACAGTGTTGAACATTGATGATTTACGTCGGCAGGCAAAGCGCACGCTTCCCCGTTTTGCTTTCAGTTATCTGGAGGGTGGGGCCGATGATGAACAAACGTTACAGGATAATCGCCGTGTTTTCGGCCGCTGGCGCTTTATTCCCCCTGTGCTGACAGATGCTACGCAACGGGATTTATCCGTCACGCTGTGTGGACAGAAGCTGGCTGCGCCCTTGTTTATCGCCCCGACAGGCTACAACGGCATGCTGCGGTTTGGCGCAGATGTGATGCTGGCGCGGGCCGCCAGAGAGGCGGGCATCGGCTATATACAGAGTACGGTTTCGACGGCCTCCATTGAAGAGATCGCCGCAGAAAACATTCCCCGACACTGGTTCCAGCTCTATGTGCTGAAAGACCGCGCCGTCACGACAGGGTTACTGACCCGGGCCCGGGCGGCGGGTTGTACGACCCTGGTGGTTTCTGTGGATGCGGTGCACTTTGGCAACCGTGAAAAGGACAAACGGAATTACCGACGGCCCATGGAACTATCTCTGCCGAGCATGCTGGACATTGCGATGCATCCCGGCTGGGTGTGGCGAGCCATCAGGCCCGCAGGCATCCCTGGCTTTGGCAACCTGAAATCTTATGTTCCGGCTGACAAACAACGAGGCGCAGGTGGCGCGAGCTATTTTGCCGAACAGATGGATACCCACCTGGACTGGGCCACACTGCACTGGATCCGCACACAGTGGTCAGGTCCCCTGTTAATTAAAGGTATCCTGGCGCCTGAAGATGCCCGGCGCGCTTTTGCCGCGGGCGTGGATGGCATTGTGTTATCAAACCATGGCGGGCGACAACTGGACGGTTCAGTCAGCCCCATGGAAGTACTGCAGGAGATTCGTCAGTGCTGCGGTCCTGATGCTGTCATCCTTATCGACAGTGGATTTCGCCGTGGCACCGATGTGGTGAAAGCACTGGCGCTGGGCGCGAATGGCGTGCTGATTGGCCGACCTGTGCTCTATGGCGTCGCTGCCTTTGGTGAGGCGGGTGCGAAACAAGCGCTGAACATTATTTTGCAGGAGATGGATCGCACGCTGGCGCAACTGGGATGCACTTCCATTGCCCAGTTAGGGCCGCATTTGCTGCGTTTTCAGCCTGCTATGGCGGGGTTTTAATATGTACACCATCGTTATCACGGAGCATCAGTTATGCAGGCACAAAATATTATCTTCCCGGCGCAGATCCTGCGTGGCGCAGGTGCGGTTTCGCGTATCGGTGAGGTCTGCGGATTATTGGGTTCACGGGCGCTGATTATCGGCGGCCATAGTGGCCTGGCGGCGGTGGAAGCGCATATCCGCTATCAACTGGCGGCATCATCGGTGACGGTGGTTGGCCGGGAGTGGTTTGGCGGCGTGTGCAGCGAAAGCCATATTCATCGTCTGGCGCAAGTGGTGCAGGCCACCGGCGCAGACCTGGTCATTGGCGTGGGTGGGGGAAAAGCCCTGGATACCAGTAAAGCCGTGGGCGTGGAGACCCGTGTCCCGGTGGTCACCGTGCCAACCATTGCGGCAACCTGCGCGGCGGTGACGCCACTCACTGTCCGTTATCACGATGACGGCCATTTTCGGGATCTCTTTCCACTGAATCAGGCGCCTGCTGTGGTGATTATTGACACAGAAATCATAGCCGCCGCGCCGCTGCGCTGGTTGGCGGCAGGCCTTGGCGATACACTGGCGAAATGGTACGAGTTTCGCGCTATCAGCGCCGGGCTGGACAATCACAGCGGTATCGCCCGGGCGTCCATTGCCAACAGCCGTATCTGCTATGACCTGATCAATACCCACGGCCCCGCCGCCTGCGATGCAGTTCGCAAAGGGGTGCCCGATGCTGCGCTGGAGCAAGTACTGGATGCGATATTTATGTTTGCCGGACTGACCTCATTAATGAGCAGTGGGGCACATGCTGCTGCCGCTCATGCAATTTATGAGGGGTTTACCGTATGCGATAAAACCCGCGAATTTGGTCATGGCTTATTGGTGGGATTTGGCAACCTTTGCCTGCTGGCGCTGGAGAACCGCAGCGATGAGGAATTGCTGGAGGCCATTGGCCTGGCCCGCGCGTGCGCTATCCCGCTCAGCCTGCGGGAAATTGCTGAACTGGACAGCACGGAACTGGCGGGGATTATTGATATGGCATTGCATGCGCCGGATATGGCGAACATGCCGGCTCCGGTCACAGCGGGCGCACTGTATAGCGCCATTGCGCGTGTGGAACATCAGGCCGGGTTGTTGTAGTACCCTCAGCAGCGTATCCCGATGGTGGAAAACGTGAATACGCTGTTTCCCTGTTGTCGGTCTTCGTTCGCGCAGGTGCCCATTGTGAGTCAGTGAAACGCATAACGCCCTTCGCTCACCAAAATGGTTTGACCCTTGAGCGCCGCCGTGTCGGTGAGAAAATCGAGTTGCACCAGCGCGTTGCTGTTCCCTTGATTGAACTGGAAATACTTATCGCCAATACGCAGCGCCGGATTGCCCGCGCGCGTTGTCATCGGGAGGTCGAAGAGCGCGCTCCAGCGCCTGGCTGTGGCGTACGGGTTCTCCACTTCAAACTCGGCGGCGGACAGAGCAACCTCACCGGCAGGATGGGGCTGGATAATCCCTTGTTGGTGGAGGTGCTCCAGGGAAGGTGCGAACAAGTTCCTGATATGAGATCATCATATTCATCCGGAGCGCATCCCAGAGGGACATCATGAGCCA
>NZ_JAIJYL010000049.1:0-16378 GCF_019753495.1 Klebsiella sp. TF21-TM
GAATGGTCTGTGTTGTCGGGAGGATACGTGATCTGATCCTTCAACTCAGCAAAAGTTCGATTTATTCAACAAAGCCGTACTGAGTGTGAATATTACATCCCCCTTTTAGTAAAATTTGATGGCGTAGATTGGGGGATGAGAATGTAGCTAATTATAATTAGTGTGCAGTATCTCGTTTTTAAATTTTTAGCTGCAATAGCAATCTTAATAATAACCTATTGTTTTTCATGATGAAAACTACTATTGTCTATTTTTAAATACAAGCATTTAGGATTATTTAAATTTTATCGTTACATGTCTTACTTTCTAGCCTTGAACAAATACCAGAGACAATGTTAAGATGCAATTGCACAGCATATTCCAAAATGGATCATAGGTAATGAAAATTACGTATTTCAATATTTTAATGTGATGCCTCGAGGATCTCGCTGTGTTTTTTAAGTGACTTGATGATGAGTGTTACGTAAATTTATTGAAAATTACAGATAGGGGTTAATTATGAACATGTTCATCAAAGGAATGGCGTCAGCAGCGGCAGTAATGATCTTTGCCCCAACAGTGGCGCTGGCTGCTGATGGAAAAGTGACCTTCAATGGTGAAATTATTACTAATACCTGTACTGTCATCAGCGGTGATAAAGATAAAATTGTCACACTACCCACTGTTCAGGTGTCTGCATTGTCTGCCGCGAATCAAACTGCGGGGACAACACCTTTCACTATTGGTCTTGAAAAGTGTACAAGTGGTTCAGATGTTTCGGTCTATTTTGAACCGAATGAATATGTCTCAACGGAGGGGCGACTAAAAAATACCATTCCTGCTGGTGGCGCTGCTGATGGCGCTGCTAATGGCGCGAAAAATGTTGATATCGAGCTACTGAATAATAATCATGGTGTAATTGACCTTGCAAACCAAACCATTGATCCAACGACCGGAAAAGTCACGGGTGGTAACTCAACGGTCGTGACGCCTGTCAATGGTTCTGCGACACTGCCTTTCTATGCACGTTACTTTGCGACAAATGCCGCTGAGGCTGGGAAAGTGAGTTCCTACGTGAACTTCACTATCGTTTATCCGTAAGACGTTAAGGCAGCTCCGGCAGGGGCTGCCTGCTCAGAGAACAGGGAGGTGTTGAAATATGACTCGTTACTTTTTTACGTTTCTTTTATTCGTATATATACCTTTCGCGAATGCAAATATTGTCATTGATGGGACCAGAGTGATCTTTCCATCTGACCGGAAAGAGGTATCAGTCAGAGTCACTAATTCAGGGGATATGCCGTCACTGACGCAAGCATGGGTTGATGGTGGCACAATACAAAATAATACAGGCAAAGACATGGCGCCTTTTGTGGTTCTGCCGCCGATTATTCGTGTTGAACCAGGAAAAGGACAGACCTATCGTCTGGTTTTTAGCGGCGCCTCGCTTCCACAAGATCGTGAGTCATTGTTCTGGTTTAACATGTTAGATATACCGCCAGAGCCTAAAAACAGTCAAGGTAGCAACTATTTACAGTTATCGATTCGTTCACGTATTAAGTTATTTTATCGTCCGATAACATTAAAGGGAAATGTCAGCGAGGCTGCCAAATCTTTAACCTGGGAATTTCACAATGATAATAACACACTCTTTGTGAATAACCCATCTCCATGGTACATCACCATTGATAGCATCACGATTAATGGGAATAAACAACCTGCTGGTATGGTGGCGCCATTTTCAACGATGAGCATAAATAATAAAGAGCATACACTGAAAGCCATGCCAGGTAAGTTCAGCTTCACAACCATCAATGATTATGGTGCTATTGTGACTCATAATTATCCTCAGTAAAGGACATTATTATGAAATTCATGGAGATCAATGTTGGGTTAATAATAATAATACCATGGGGTGTTGCATGGTCAGAAGACGCATTTAATTTCAATAGTGCGCATTTGCATAACGCGACACATATCGATCTCCAGAAATTTAAGTATGGTAATCCGATGAATGTCGGGAAGTATCGCAGTAAGCTTTACTTAAATGGTTCGTATGCGAGCGAAGTTGAATTCGAGCTACAGAAGGTGGGAGAAAAAATTGAGCCCTGCATAACACCAGTATTATTTAGAGTGATGAGGCTTAAAGATAAAACGTGGCCAGAAAAGGCTTCATGTCTCCAGTTATCGCAGATCAATGCTGGCATTTCATGGCATTATGACGTCGGGGAGAATGCGTTAAATTTAACCATCCCGCAGGCGTTACAAAAACCGAAGTATCGAGGCGAGATTAATCCTGAGAGTATCGATGTTGGTGTTCCAGCAGCAGTATTACGTTATCAGGCGAATAGTTATCAGAGCATCAATCATGGCGATAGTCATAATTACAGTTATGTCGGGCTTGATGGTAGTTTTCGCGCTTACGGCTGGCGCTTTTACCACCAGTCTAGTTATCATGCAAATGATAACGATACTCAGTGGGATAATATTTCGACATACGCCGAGAAAAGCCTTTTCGATTTGAGCTCAACCCTTAGGCTCGGGCAGGGATGGACAGATGGCACCTTCTTCGACAGCGTCAGCTTCGTGGGCGCCAGGGTTGCGACTGACAAACGGATGCTGCCAGGGTCACGACGTGGTTTTGCACCCACGGTAACGGGAATCGCCAGGACAAACGCGCGCGTCACCGTCACTCAAAATGGTTCCTTACTCTATGAGGCCAGCGTTCCGCCAGGTAAATTCTCCTTTGCGGACCTTTATCCAACGAATTCAGGTGGCGACCTGATCGTGACGATTCATGAGGCCGATGGCAGCCAGGACACGTTTACTGTGCCTTATGCTTCCATACCTGGCCTGGTTCGTAAGGAGGCGCTGTATTACGATTTGTCGATGGGATATCTGGATGACAGCTATATCTCAAACCGGCCGGGATTCGGAGAATTAACTCTGCAGTATGGTTTTAATGACTATATTAGCGGCTATATGGGGGTAAATGGAACCGATGGGTATTACTCCACTCTTGTCGGTAGTGCATTAAATACTTACTGGGGAGCACTGGCTGTCGATGTTTCGCGTTCCTCCTGGAAAACTGTTGAAAATGACTGGCTGGATGGGTATCGCTGGCGCGTTTCGGCAACAAAATCATTGACCAGTGATACCCGAGTTACCTTATCAAGGAGTCACAGTAACGATGCAAGGTATATTTCAATTCGTGATGCGGCATCGGCTAATGACCATGACAACTATACTTACCGCGAAATGACAAAGTATACAGCCAATCTATCGCAACAATTCGGCGGCGGTAGCTTGTCATTTTATGGCATATGGAGTGAAAACTGGAAGCATGGTACCTATCACTCCTATCAGCTAGGATATTCGAATAATTATAAACGCCTGGGCTACTATATCTATGCACAGAAAAGTCAGGATGCTAACCATAAAAATAACCAAATAGTCGGAATTTCTTTCTCTATACCTATTAGCGGTAATGGCAATATTCATACTCGTTTCAATTATGACAAGAATAACGGCAACCAGTTACAAGCGACTTATACTGGGAGTCGGGGTGAAAAGAACGAACTCAGCTATGGCCTGACGACAAGTTACGATATGCCAAAGGAAGGGGGCCATGAGAGTTCTATTGGAGCAAACGGTAGTTACCGAACTCATTATGCCTATCTGAATGCGAGCGCCAGCGCCGGCAAGAATCAACAGCAGTACTCCCTTGGGACTTCCGGCGCGTTAGTTGCGCATGAAGGAGGGGTGATTGCGACACCTGATATTGGTGAAACATTCGCCATTGTACAGGCCCCTAAGGCTGCCGGTGCAACGGTGGCCAACCGTATTGGACGTCCAGTGGATAATCGTGGTTACACCATTATCCCTTATCTGAACCCATTTACAGAAAACTGGCTGGATCTCGATCCGCAAGGAATTAGCGATCAAGTTGAGATCGTATCAAGTAGCACGGTCGTCGTTCCTGACTCAGGCGCGGCCGTGAAGGTAAAATTTGCGACCCGTACTGGCTACCCATGGTTTGCCAATGTCACGCTCAGTGATGGTAATACGCCGCCATTGGGTGCTGAGGTCTTTGACAGCAAAGAAATAGCCATCGGGGCCGTGGGACAAGGAGGGCTGCTATATGCCAGAGTCCCGGACATCAAGGGGGTTTTACATGTGGTCTGGGGCGACAATAGTGTTCAGCGTTGCCAGCTTGCGTATTCCGTTAATCAACAGACCAGCCGAAACCTTTGCAAATAGATGATTAAGGAAGACAAAAAATGAAAAGAGAAATGATACTAGGGTTATCTGTTTTCCTGTATCTAGGATATATCCCCACAATACTTGCATGCGTGATGACCAGTGGTAAAACAATTGAATATAGCGTCAATCTGGGTAATAAAAATTTTTCAGTAGATGTGCTTAATCGCCAGCCTGGAGATTTATTATTCACCTATGGCGGCATGACTCTGACCAATAATACGGAATGGAATATAACTTGTAGTGGTTCAGAACCGAGTGGCTACAATAGTATTGGTGGCGCTCCCGTTGGACCGGCTTATCAAAGCAAGCCAGGATATGTTTACAGTATCGATCGTCTACCGGGGATTGGTTACAGTTTTCAAATGGGTGAACAGGATGGTATTGATTTCGATTCCCTTTTTATGCCTTATCCAACAGCACGCCCCTTTTCTGGGGGCAGGTATTTTAATTCAGAAAGCAAAAAACCCACTATTTATTTTTGGCGCATTCCTGATACCAGCGGTTTACCACCTCCAGGCCAGTATTGCCTGAATGATTATCTCGGTGATATTTATCTTGAGGGAGTCAACGCCTTAAAGTTTAGTGTAAAAGGATTGTGCATTACGGTAAAGTCCCCAACCTGCAAAATCAGTAACGCTGATATTAAAGTTAATTTGGGAAGACACAATAGGTCCGTATTTATGGGGCCTGGGAGTACCACCAATATGGTACCGTTCAATATAAATCTTACCACCTGCGAGAATGTTGGTAAAATCTTTATGCAATTTAATGCAACGGCTGATGGTAATCACGCGGCAAACGGTATTATAAAAATAGATGATAGTGGTGATGATAGTTCCGCGACCGGGGTTGGAGTCCAGGTATTAAAAAATAGTGTCCCGATAGTGTTGAATGAACCTGAGAAAATCTGGTCGGGAAGTAAAGGTAGTGAGTCGGCCTACAGTTTCCAGTATCAGGCAAGATACATTCAGACTGAATCGACGGTTACCGCCGGTCAGGCGAATGCGAGTGCGACGTTTGTGGTTACCTATAATTAAGAAGTGGCGCCGGGTAATGATACCAACTTGTTGATTTCGTATTTTCACTGACACTAGGATTATCCTGATGTTACAAGGATTGAATGACTACAGATTAAAATAGCTATCAACAAGTTGACAGCATTACCGCGGATGCCATTCGTTATAATGCTCGAACGCCTCTGCAAGGTTCTTTGCTGCCGTTAACCCGTCTGGTTTGGGCATGATACTTATGTAGTCACGCTTTATCGTTTTCACGAAGCTCTCTGCTATTCCGTTACTCTCCGGACTCCGCACTGCCGTGTTCTTCGGTTCAAGTCCCAACATCCTGGCGAACTGACGTGTTTCATTCGCCCGGTAGCATGAACCATTATCCGTCAGCCACTCCACTGGAGACGCCGGAAGCTCGCTGCCAAAGCGGCGTTCCACTGCTCCCGGCATGACGTCCTGTACTGTTTCACTGTCGAAGCCACCCGTTGTGACCGCCCAGTGCAGTGCCTGACGGTCACAGCAGTCCAGCGCGAACGTGACCCGCAGTTTTTCTCCGTTATCACAGCGGAACTCAAACCCGTCAGAGCACCGTCGCTGATTACTTTCTTTCACAGCCACTCTGCCGGTATGTGCCCGTTTCGATGGCGGTACAGCGGGTTTTCGCTCAAGCAACAGCGCATTCTGGCGCATGATCCGGTAACACGTTTGGCATTGATCGCAGGCATACCATCAGATTCTGTTTGTCTGCGAAGCAGCGCCCATACCCGACGATAACCATATGTGGGCAGCTCTCCGATAACATGGTGTATACGGCGAAGCACATCCGTATCATCCGTGTGACGGCTGCGGCGGCCGTCCTTCCAGTCATCGGTTCGTCTGAGAATGACGTGCAACTGGCACGCGACACCCGGAGACAACGGCTGACGAAGCTTATTCCCCATCCCCGGGCAATAAGGGCGCGTGCGCTATCCACTTTTTTGCTCGCCCATATTCAACGGCTTTTTTAAGGAGTTCATTTTCCATCGTTTTTTTGCCGAGCAGGCGCTGGAGTTCTTTAATCTGCTTCATGGCGGCAGCAAGTTCAGAGGCAGGAACGACCTGTTCTCCGGCAGCCACAGCAGTAAGACTTCCCTCCTGGTATTGCTTACGCCAGAAAAATAGCTGGCTGGCTGCCACACCATGTTGCCGGGCAACAAGGGAGACCGTCATTCCCGGTTCAAAACTCTGCTGAACGATAGCGATCTTTTCCTGTGTAGTACGCCGTCTGCGTTTCTCCGGCCCTAAGACATCAATCATCTGTTCTCCAATGACTGGTCTAAAAACTAATATTAAGACTATCACTTATTTAAGTGATATTGGTTGTCTGGAGATTCAGGGGGCCAGTCTAACGTTACTTAACCCAGTCTTCCAGCACCAGGCCCGGGACCCGCGCAAACTCTCTCACATTGTTTGTCACCAGGACGGCGCCCGCCGCGATGGCGTGTCCGGCAATGGCCGTGTCGTTCGGGCCGATCGGCGTCCCGGCGAGGCGCAGCGCCACCCGGATGTCCGTCGTGGCGTCCACCGCAGCCCGGTCCCACGGCAGGATGGCATCGAGGCGCGCGCAGAACGCGTCGACCAGCTGAATATGGCGCGGCGAGGCCTTCGGGCCGGTGGCGCCGAAGCGCATCTCGGCATACGTCACGGCCGAGACCACGATGCGATCACCGCGCAGCACCACCTGCTCCAGGCGCTTCAGCACCGCTGCCGGCTGCTCGCGCATGATGAACGAGCAGATGTTAGTGTCGAGCATCCAGGTTTTCTTCATGGCTCAAAGCGTCCTTCGTCGCTGACCACATCCTCGCGTTCCGCCATAAAGTCCGGATCGGCCCTGTCCAGCTGCGCGAACGAGCCCCAGGTCGGCCGGACGGGACGCAGAATGATGCTGTCCCCTTCCCGGACGATCTCCAGCTCGCTGACGCCGTCAAAATCCAGGTCACGGGGCAGACGGATGGCGCGGTTATTGCCGTTTTTAAATATCGAAACTGTGCGCATGGTTTTTCCTCATATGCTGAGTGTGCCAGGGAGTATTCCCGCATAGGTGAAGTATATGCCTGCAAGCCCGGCTTGTATAGGTGTTACATATGCAGATGGTAGGTATATGCGTATGCTTTGCCTATGCAGATGCCCGACATATGGATATGTTACACCTATGTTGGTTTCTCACTTTTCCCGCTCAGATCCGAAAAATACCAGTCCCGGATCTCTGCGAACCCCACCGGCGCGCAGCGGCCCGGCAACACAAGATGTAGCGGTGTTACCAGCTGACTTTGACGCTATATGTTGTGTCCCTCCCCTGCCCCGTGACCGGCCGCTCACCACCGGAAAACGCCGCTTTGCTTATTCCCTGACCGTGGTACACTTCCGGAAACTGCGTAATAGCGAAAAAATCGGATCTGACCGGAGCGGCCGTCCGGTAATTTAACAGAGTGACTGTTTCATGCCTTATCATGTGCTGATTTCTTCCTTTGTGTACAATATGAATCATAACGTATACATTTATTGTTATTGCGGTAAATATGGTTTCATGTTTACTTCAAAGACTGTGTACCAGCCCTGAATACGTTTTGCATAAGGAAGGAGTCATGGCGAAGATCCAGGCCAGAAATGTTGACGATGCGCTGTTTGCACGCATTGAGCAGTCAGCGATGAAAAATGAACGTTCACTCGAAGGAGAGATCCGCCTGGCGCTGGCCAGACAGTATCCTGCCGGGACCACCTCACCGGAAATTCTCTCCAGCCGGCAACAGTGGCAGAAGGAATGTGGCCGGCGTCTGCGCGCCCTGTTTGACCGTCTGTCCGCTGACGGCTTTTTCCCGGGGGCCGGGCAACCCGGGCCGACGCGGATCGCCGACCAGGTACGGATAGCTCACCGGTTACATGTTTCCCCGGGACTGCTCCTGGACTGTATCGATGGCGCCGGTGAGTTAACCCGTGAGCTGGCTGAACGGATTGAAAGCCGGTTCGGCGCCAGTGCAGACTGGCTGACCACCGGTGACGGGAAGATGTTCCCGCTGGTGATCCTGGGGACGTATTTTGGTGTCAGCTGGGAGGAGTTTTTCTTCCCGGATGATGATGAAAGGTATGTCTTTGAGTTCATCCGCATCGCCGGTGGGCGCCATGATGGCACCCTGATGATCCTGCGCCAGCATGAGCAGAACGGCCGTATCACTGCCGGCGTGGTAACAGAGGCGTTTTTCCTTGGTGCCGGTATGGGGCCGGGGGGGTATGTAAACCTGAAAGAATTTTTGTTGTTCCTCAGACAACACTGCGGGAATCTGGTCATGAATGCGTATGTGTTCTCCCCCCCGGAGCCGGATTTTGATTTCTGGTCAGTCATGGGTCAGCACCATCCGGTCTGGTTCCGTGACGCCAGACGTCGCTCCCCTTCCCGCTGGCTGCAGCAGGTACTCAGTGGTGAAGATCCGGGCGAATGGTTTGCCGGGGGATGGTCATCAATACTGAAAGAAGTGGCCGAAGCTACCCCTCCGGATAACGCTACTGAACATACTGAAAAAAATGATGAATGATTCGGTGCATCACGGCAACATCAGGTTCGGGATGATAGCGCCCGGACAACATGGCAAGAATCTGCGGGACATTCCTGAGCAGTATTTTGATTACGGCTTTGATCGGGAAGATCGCTGGCCGGGGCTGGTTCTGGCCTCTACGGTAACTGTGCCGAACGGTAACACCGATGGCTGGCGACTGGCGACGCAGAGTTGCGGTGGATTCAGCTGTGACGAATTTCAGGCCGCCGTTCTGCCCCTGCCAGTTCGCCCGGAGATGCGACGGTTTCTTGAAACCGTCGCGGAGGAGGAATTTTCGCCGGCGCCTCTGGATTACTTCAATATGATGGATGCCGCCGATGCCGCAGCAGTTAAAAAAGGGTACATGTCATGTCTTCACCGCGCGGGGCTTTCCTGCAGTGAGCATAATCTGTCACTCCTGACACAGGCGCTTTATCCGGTGGATGCCACAGCGGAAAACATGAAGATCCTGGCCGGGAAATGTACTGAACTGGCCGCAATGAAGGTTCCCGGGGGACTGACGATATTTATCGTGGGTCAGAACTGTGATTAATTTGAACACAAATGAGCCATTCCTGGAGACGGAGAATAACAGTCAATGATGCCGGCATTACCAGGTCCGGGCGTTTCGTTTTCCGCTGCGCAGCTGCCAGTGGCGATCGATTACCCTGCCGCCCTCGCCCTGCGCCAGATGGCGCTCATTCAGGATGAACTGCCGAAATACCTGCTGGCGCCGGAAGTCAGCGCCCTGCTCCATTACGTGCCCGATTTGCACCGCAAGATGCTGCTGGCGACGCTGTGGAACACCGGTGCGCGCATTAATGAAGCGCTCGCGCTGACCCGGAGGGATTTTTCGCTGGCGCCGCCGTATCCGTTCGTGCAGCTGGCCACGCTCAAGCAGCGCACCGAGAAAGCGGCCAGGACGGCAGGTCGTGCCCCCGCAGGCAGTCAGGTCCATCGTCTGGTTCCCCTTTCCGATCACCACTACGTCAGCCAGCTGCAGATGATGGTGGCCACCCTGAAAATTCCGCTGGAAAGACGAAACAAGCGCACCGGCAGAATGGAGAAGGCGCGCATCTGGGAGATCACAGACCGTACCGTCCGCACCTGGCTTAGCGAAGCGGTGGAGTCCGCAGCGGCCGACGGGGTGACGTTCTCAGTACCGGTGACCCCCCATACGTTCCGTCACTCCTACGCGATGCACATGCTGTATGCCGGCATACCACTGAAGGTTTTGCAGAGCCTGATGGGCCACAAATCGATTAGCTCGACGGAGGTCTATACGAAGGTGTTTGCGCTCGATGTCGCGGCGCGCCATCGTGTGCAGTTCGCCATGCCGGAAGCTGAAGCTGTTGCGTTGATAAAAAAGTTAACCCCAGACCAATCTACTAGGTCAACTAGGTAATGACTCCAACTTACTGATAGTGTTTTATGTTCAGATAATGCCCGATGACCTTGTCATGCAGCTCCATACGCCCCTATAACTTAATGTTATGTAGGGCCATATTGCTTTATAGCATCATCAGATATCCGGTTTATGTGCACGATGTATCTGATCACGGATCTTATCGACTGAGGCTTTGATGTCAGCAACCACATCCGCATCCATCTCAAGGGTATCCACAATACAGCGCATGATATTGCTGGCCTCAATTTTCAATCTGTTCCCCTTCTCTGTGAGATGAATAAGCACTTCACGTTCATCCTTCGGATTGCGTGTCCGGGTGATCAAGCCCGCCGTCTCCAGCCGCTTGAGTAGAGGAGTCAGCGTGCTGGACTCAAGGAAGAGTATTCCACTCAGTTCCTTCACAGTACGTCCATCCTGATTCCACAACGTGATCATCACCAGGTACTGGGGATAGGTTAATCCCAGCTTATCGAGCATTGGACGATAGAGCTGCGTAAAAGCATGTCCCGCGGAGTAGAGAGAGAAGCAGAGCATGCCGTGCACATCCGGGAGTAAATCTCCGGTATTGATGTCTTTAGTCATATGTCCTCCAGTGCCTCTAAAATAATTTGTGTGCGATTTGATTGCAAGCGATTGACAACGACAAAAAGGAGTACTATCTTAATTTGCATACAAACAAATCGCGCACAAACAAATTGCACACGAACATACAACCGTTGAAGAGAGAAACTATTATGTCTAAATTTGCTGCCTCCCTCGCCATTGCCACCGCTCTGCTGTCTGCCAGTGCTGTCGCCGAAACCGCAAAGCCCACTGTTGTCCTGGTCCATGGTGCCTTTGCTGACTCTTCTAGCTGGAATGGTGTCACCCGGATCCTGCAAAAAGACGGGTATAACGTCGTCGCAGCGGCTAATCCATTGCGCAGTGTTTCAACTGATGCGGCTTACATCTCTTCTGTTGTGAACAATATTAAGGGACCCGTTGTACTTGTCGGGCATTCCTATGGTGGTCAGGTAATAACGAATGCAGCCCGGGAAACAAAAAATGTTAAGTCACTGGTTTATGTCGCCGCATTTGCTCCTGACGCGGGTGAAGCGGCCGCTGAACTGGCGGGGAAATTCCCCGGAAGCACGCTTGGCGAAGCGCTTGCCGCACCGGTTAAGCTGGCTGATGGAAACGTCGATCTGTCCATTGAGCAGTCGAAGTTCCATCAGCAATTCGCTCATGACGTGTCAGCTGAAAATGCTGCATTGATGGCGGCAGGACAAAGACCTGTGACCGAAGCAGCATTAACTGAAAAATCAGGGGCTCCCGCCTGGAAAACACTGCCTTCTTACTTCATTTACGGTGACAGCGACAAAAATATCCCTGTCAAAAGTTTGCGTTTCATGGCTGAACGCGCGGGATCAAAACACACCGTTGTGATCAAAGGGGCATCCCATGTCGTGATGGTTTCTCATCCTCAGGACGTAGCGACACTTATTGAGGAAGCAGCAAAATAAACGTCTTTGTCCTGTCTTTAACTCCATTTCCCGCAGGGGCCCTGTCTTTTTCCCTTACGCCCCTGCCTGTTTCGGTGATGTGAATACCCCTTACTGGTGAGATGGCATTCACATGTGAGATGACAGGAATGTTTATTAAAGTGTTGATACAGATTATTTCTTAATCATATGAGTAGTTTGCAATTTAATTGCAAGCAACGTTAATGAGGTAACACAATGAATATCAAATCGGCATTACTGTCTGCCGCGATGGCAGCTGTTTCAGTCAACTGTTTTGCTGATACACCTGCACCGGATCGCCATGTCCAGCAATTCCTGGATGCATTAAACGGAGGCGGGGGAAAGCCCATCGAACAATTATCTCCCCAGGCCGCACGTCAGGTGTTGATTGATGCGCAGAAAGGCGCCACGCTACCGGCAGCGGACGTCAGCGAAAAAACGATCAGTGTTGATGGCCTGAATATTACGCTGAAAATTGTGAAGCCTCACAACGCACAAGGCACTCTGCCTGTTTTCATGTTCTTCCACGGTGGTGGCTGGATACTGGGCGATTTCCAGACACATGAGCGTCTTATTCGTGACCTGGTCAGTCAGTCCGGAGCAGCAGCGGTCTATGTCAACTACACCCCGTCACCAGAAGCGCACTTCCCGGTTGCTATCAATCAGGCATATGCTGCTACCCGCTGGGTGGCTGAAAACGGCAGCGAGATTGGCGTGGATGGCAAACGGTTAGCCCTTGTCGGTAACAGCGTGGGAGGTAACATGGTTGCCGCCGTAGCGCTTCAGGCAAAACAGCATAAGTCACCTGCCATTCGCTACAATGTCATGTTATGGCCTGTCACTGACGCAAATTTTGATACCGGTTCTTATAATCAGTACCAAAACGGTTATTTCCTGTCACGGAACATGATGAAGTGGTTCTGGGATGCCTATACGACCAAAGAGAGCGAGCGTAATAATATTCTCGCCTCACCACTGCGTGCAACGCGTGAGCAGCTGAAGGGCTTACCACCCACACTGATCCAGACTGCCGAGTTTGACGTGCTTCGTGATGAGGGAGAAGCGTTCGGACGTAAGCTCGACGCAGCGGGAGTGGATGTGACGGTGACCCGGTATAACGGCTTGATCCATGATTTTGGTTTGCTGAATGCGCTGAGTGACGTTCCTGCCGTACGGGCAGCCATAGGCCAGGCCGCCGGCCAGCTGAAAGAACATCTGAAATAACGAACAAGTGACCAGCCGGTACCGCCGGCTGGTCGCTGAACCCTCGGCCATCTGCTTGTCATCCTGATTAGGTTCCGGATTTGCCGGGACAGCGCCTTCAGTTTTTTTAGTTTCCCCCCGAGAGGTATGGGAGTGTCCGCATCCCCGGGGGGGGGGTTCCCCTTGTTCGTATCTGAACATAAAACACTATCAGTAAGTTGGAGTCATTACCGCTACTGTCGATGAAATAATGGTGTATTCATCGATCTGAAAAGGATCTCCTTGAGATCTTTTTCCTCTGCGCGTAATCTCTTGCTCTGAAAACGAAAAAACCACCTGGGGAGGTGGTTTGATCGAAGGTCAAGTCAGTTGGGGAACTGCTTAACCAGGTAACTGTCTTGTGCGAGACGAGTCACCAAAACTGTCCTTTCAGTGTAGCCGCACTCAGGCCACCACTTCAAGTACTCTCTAAATCTCTCGCACATCGACTCTTACCAATGGCTGCTGCCAGTGGCGTTTTGTCGTGTCTTTCCGGGTTGGACTCAAGATGATAGTTACCGGACAAGGCGCAGCGGTCGGACTGAACGGGGGGTTCGTGCATACAGTCCAGCTTGGAGCGAACTGCCTACCCGGAACTGAGTGTCAGGCGTGGAATGAGATAAACGCGGCCATAACAGCGGAATGACACCGGTAAACCGAAAGGCAGGAACAGGAGAGCGCACGAGGGAGCCACCAGGGGGAAACGCCTGGTATCTTTAAGTCCTGTCGGGTTTCGCCACCACTGATTTGAGCGTCAGATTTCGTGATGCTTGTCAGGGGGGCGGAGCCTATGGAAAAACGGCTTTGCCGCGGCCTTATCGCTTCCCTGTTAAGCTTCTTCCTGGCATCCACCAGGAAATTTCCGCCCTATTCGTAAGCCTGCACCGCTCGCCGCAGCCGAACGACCGAGCGGAGCGAGTCAGTGAGCGAGGAAGCGGCATTTCTCCGGCAGTGCATCTTCTGCTGACCCATACGAACCTCATTTTTCACCTGCTTTATGTGGCAGCTATGCCTGATGTTTCTGCGATGTTACATTTTAAGCCAGTATACACTCCGCTAGCGCTACGTGACTGGTTCAGGGCTGCGCCCCGAAACCCGCTAAAAGCACTGACGCGCCTGCGGCTTGTCCAACACCGCGCCGACCGGGAAAAGATTTCCCGCCCGTCCCGGCGTTATCAGGAGGCCGGATTGGCAGACAAACGCAGCAAAATGCTCACGATGTGGGTGACCGAAGAAGAGCACCGGCGTCTGCTGGAGCGCTGCGACGGTAAACAGCTCGCAGCCTGGATGCGGCAGACGTGCCTGGACGAGAAGCCAGCCCGCTCCGGCAAACTTCCGTCTATCTCGCCGGCGCTGCTTCGTCAGCTTGCCGGCATGGGGAACAATCTCAACCAGATTGCCCGGCAGGTTAACGCCGGTGGTGGCAGCGGGCACGACCGCGTGCAGGTCGTCGCCGCGCTGATGGCCATAGATGCCGGACTCGAGCGGCTGCGGCATGCCGTGCTGGAAAAGGGTGCAGACGATGATCGTTAAGTTTCACCCGCGAGGGCGCGGCGGTGGCGCCGGTCCGGTGGATTATCTGCTGGGGAAAGACCGACAGCGCGACGGCGCCACCGTTCTGCAGGGGAAGCCGGAAGAAGTCAGGGAGCTTATCGACGCCTCGCCCTACGCAAAAAAGTACACATCCGGCGTCCTGTCCTTTGCCGAAAAGGATTTACCGCCCGGGCAGCGCGAAAAGCTGATGGCGAGCTTTGAACGGGTTCTGATGCCCGGACTCGATAAAGACCAGTACAGCGTGCTGTGGGTTGAGCACCAGGATAAGGGGCGGCTGGAGCTGAACTTCCTGATCCCGAACACGGAGCTGCTGACCGGCAGGCGTCTCCAGCCGTATTACGACCGCGCCGACCGTCCGCGCATTGATGCCTGGCAGACCATCGTGAACGGCAGGCTGGGGCTGCATGACCCGAACGCGCCTGAAAACCGGCGTGTGCTGGTCACGCCGTCCGCGCTGCCGGAAACGAAGCAGGAAGCCGCCCGGGCGATTACGCGGGGTTTGCTGGCCTTAGCCTCATCCGGGGAGCTGGAAACCCGTCAGGACGTCACTGAGGCGCTGGAAAGCGCAGGTTTTGAGGTGGTGCGCACCACAAAAAACAGCATCAGCATTGCCGACCCGGACGGGGGGCGAAACATCCGACTGAAGGGAGCCATCTATGAACAGTCTTTTAACGCTGGCGAAGGACTTAGAGCAGAAATCGAAAGCGCAGCAGCAGAGTACCGGCGAGATGCTGAAAGCCGCATTCAGCGAGCACGAGAAGTCTGTCAGAGCGGAACTGAGCGAAAGCGAGAAGAGAATCAGCGCCGCCATCCTCGACCACGACCGGAAGCTGTCCTCAGCCATGAGCCAGCGCACGAAAGGGATGCTGCGCATGGTCAGCCAGACGTGGCTGACCATCGTCCTGGTCTCCGCGCTGCTGATAGCGTCGAGCGCGGGCATTCTGTGGTGGCAGAGTCAGCAGATACTCGACAATTACACGACCATCCGGGAGCAGAAGAGCACGCAGGCCATGCTGTCCGAGCGGAACAGCGGCGTGCAGCTCTCGACCTGCGGCGAGCAGAGACGCCGCTGCGTGAGGGTGAACCCGGAAGCGGGACGATTCGGAGAGGATTCGAGCTGGATGATACTGGCGGGGAAATAGCATATGACGGAGCTGGAAAAACAGTTGCTGAGCGCATTAGAGCAGCTACAGCAGGACTACTCGAAAAGGCTGGACGAGTGGGAGAACGCCTTCGCGGAATGGCGGACGATGTCTGGTCTTATGCAACGGGAGAACGCGGCGCTGAGCGAGCGCGTCACGGGCTTGAGCAGGCAGGTGCAGAGTTTGAGCGAGCAGCTGCGCCGGTTGTCGCAAGGCTGAACGGTATCGAAGCACTCCGGGAACAAGAGCGGGCAGCGCAGCATCAGAAAGCGCTGGAGCTGGAACGATCGCAGCGCCAGCGGACGTATGACGGTCCGTCGCTGTAACAAACCGGATAAAACGGGGCTTTCGGCGGAGATCTCCGCCGAAAGCCGGTGCCATTCACCCGGCTGCATGGCTATGCAGTCGGGTGAAATTTATCAGGCACGGAATACGTGGTTTGCCGGGGAGTTTACTGCCGGTTTTACCGGGCTGACGCCGCTTTCGCGCCGAACCCGTCCGGAGCGGTGCGGCCAAGGGATGTTATGGTAAATGCATTATTACATTTGAGGTTCTAGGTCTCGACCTGAGCTTCTCGCGCTATACAAACAGCACACTAATAGTCCCAAAAAATGCCGCATTAAAAAAAACCTTCCGGTAATGACTCCAACTTACTGATAGTGTTTTATGTTCAGATAATGCCCGATGACCTTGTCATGCAGCTCCATACGCC